>DVIZ01000120.1 GCA_018710905.1 Candidatus Scybalomonas excrementigallinarum
AATAAATTTTATTGACAAGTGAACTAAGCTGTTTTACAATACTACCACACTAAAGTGATGGCGTATAAGGCCTTTGTTCGGTTCTGATACGGTAACATGATTAAAATTTATATTGAGGAGTGATTTGAAATGATACGAAAAAAACTCAAACGCTTGACTGCTCTCCTTTGCGTATCTGCATTGGCGATTTCCACATTAAGTGGTTGTTCCAAAGATCCAACGGCAGAAGATTCTACGGGAGCAGGAAACAATTCATCCGTAACTCAAACTGCTACAGGTAATACATTTACCTATGCGATTGGAGGAGATCCAGGAAGCAATGTGAATGTTATTACTACATCCGATCGTTTTGGTCTTATGACAATTAAAATGATCTACTCTCCACTTTTAATGTACAATGCAGATGGCGAAAATTGGTTTTTAGCTAAAAGTGTTGATGTTTCTGACGATAATTTAACTTACACATTCCATTTACGTGATGATGTGAAATGGTCCGATGGAGAGCCATTTACAGCAGATGATGTTGTTTTTACTTATGAAGCAATGGAAGATGAAAAAAATGGTGGATGGGCATATTCACAGCTTGTTTATGATCAAGGGAAAGTAAAAATTGAAAAAATTGATGAATATACCGTGGCAATGACAATGCCATTTGTTAACGCATCTGCTCTTGAAATGCTTTCTAACATTTTCATTATGCCAAAACATATTTATGAAAATGTAACAGATTTTGAGAATAATGAATTTAATGTAAAACCTGTTGGTACCGGTCCTTATGTCATGAGCGAATACAGCGCAGGTTCTTATGTGAAATTTTCAAAAAATGAAAATTATTTCCTTGGAACTCCAAATATCGATACGATTATTTTCCAGATTATTGAAAACTCTAATACTGCAATGCTCGCAATTCAAAGTGGCGAAGTGAATGCATGGATTGGAACTCCATCTGAAGTACAGCAGATGAAAATTGATGAAAATAATTTAAAGACAATCGCTTATAGTGAAGGGCGCGTTGGATATTTAATGTTCAATGCAAATCGCATTAAAGATGAAAAAGTTCGTCAAGCTCTTTTGTTTGCTTTAAATCGTGATGAAATGAATCAAGCATGTTTCCTTTCTTCCGATAACTATGAAACACCTTGGAGTTTTATTCCTCCAGGAAATGAATTTTTCACAGAAGACGTTGAAAAATACGAACAAAATATTGAAAAATCAAAACAAATGCTAAAAGAAGCTGGCGCAGAAAATTTAAAAATCAAACTCGGATTTGCAAGTTCTGATCCAGTGCAGCAAAAACAAGCCGTTATGGTACAAGAACAGTTGAAACAAGTTGGTGTTACGGTAGAACTTGCTGGTGGAGATGCCACTGCATTATCCAATGCAATGAAAGATCCAGACAATGATTATGATGCTTATTTTGGTGGATACATTATGGGGATTGATCCAGATACCTTCTCTAGTTTATTTGAATCTACTGCTGCTTTCAACTATATGCATTATGATTATCCAGAAATTGATAAGTTATTTAAACAAGGAAGGGAAGAAACCGATCTTACAAAACGAAAAGAAATTTATACAAAACTTCAACAAGAACTTCAAAATACCGGTTGTTTCTACCCAATTACTTCAAACAAACGAATCCTTGTTGTTTCTAAAAATGTATCTGGAATTGAAGAAGCAAAATTAGTTCCTGTTTATACATTTGAGGATACTTCCAAATTAAAAATGGAATAATCAAAAAATAGTTTTTGTGTCCTTTTTGTATTAAAATAAGGTCAATGGAGATCAGCCGAAACTAGAGTGGAATTTTCTACTTTAGCTTCGGCTATCTTATTTACGCGAAGACAACGAGAAATAAGAAAGGAGCTTTTATGACAAAGTATATTTTAAAAAGAATCTTAACTGCAATTCCAATGATTCTTATTATTACGATTATTTGTTTTACTTTAATACACATGGCGCCTTATGATGCTGTGGATTCTATGACGAGCCCTAAAATGTCACAAGAGACCATCGATTTAATTCGTGCCAAGTATGGTTATGATAAACCGCTTTATGTTCAATATATTCGATGGATCGAGGGAATGCTTGGCGGAAATTTTGGATATTCTATCGTAACCCATCAAAACATTGCGGATGATTTGGCAGTTCGAATTCCAAACACAATCAAACTTATTTTGCCTGCTTATTTAACCGCCTACATACTTTCTATTATTTTAGGACTTGTAGCTGGTTCTCATAAAAATAAATGGCAAGATAAATTAATTGATGGTTTTGCTTCCATTGGTATTGCGACCCCTACGTTTTGGATTGCTATGCTTTTTATCTACTTATTTGGATATAAATTAAAAGTGCTTCCAATTTTAGGGATGCATACAATCGGCTTAGAATCTTCTTTTGCTGATTATATGAAACATTTTATTATGCCATATATCGTATTAGTCATTGGATTTTTACCAGATTCCATTCGTTATGTGCGCTCTTCTACCATTACTCAATATTCCGAAGATTATGTTATGGTGCAAACAGCATTTGGTGCTTCCAAAAGAGAGATTATGTTTAAACATGTATGTAAAAACGTTTTACTTCCTATTATTACAAAATTGGGAATGGCACTTCCAATGCTTGTAACAGGAGCCATTATTACAGAAACTATTTTTGGTTGGCCTGGAATCGGACCATATTTTATTAAAGCGATCCAAGGAATGGACTACCCTATCGTTATGGCTATTTTAGTATTATCTTCTACTTTAGTAATTCTTGGAAATTTACTATCCGATATTTTATACTGTATTACCGATCCAAGAATTCGAGAAATGGGGTGATCGACGATGAAAAAAGAACAAAACAATTCAAAAAAACGAAGAATGGAGCGCGTTATTTCTGCATTAAAGAAAGATAAGATAGCGATTATTTCTCTTATTTTTCTTGCTTTTATTATTATCATTTCTTTAATCGCGCCTCTTTTACCAATGGATCCAAATAAGACCGATGTTATGAACATGTTAACACCGCCATCGAAAGAGCATTGGTTTGGAACAGATGAAGTCGGAAGAGATTATCTTGCTCGTGTTATTTATGGTGGACGTGTCTCTTTATTAGTTGGTGTGCTTGCTATGCTAGCCAGTGTTTTTATCGGTGTTACGGTAGGAACGATTTCTGGATATTGTGGCGGAATTGTAGATATGATTTTAATGCGAATCGTGGATGTTATGTCTTCTATCCCTTGGATGATTCTCGTTACAGTCATTAGTATTTTTTTAAATCCCGGTTTAAAATCGATTATTATTGTCATTGGTTGTTTTACGTGGATGGAAATTGCAAGACTTGTAAGAGCGGAGACACTTTCGATTAAAGAAAGAGAATATGTCATGTATGCAAAATTTGTAGGAACTCCATTTTGGAAAGTCATTCTTATGCATATTATTCCTTCTGTTTTTCCAACGATTATTATTGCGGCAACAACAAGTATCGCCGGTGCTATTATGACCGAATCTTCTTTAAGTTTCTTAGGAATTGGAATTCAGCAACCGATGTCTTCTTGGGGAAGCCTTTTACAATCTGCTCAGACGAATTTACAAAATGCCCTTTATATGGCTTTCATTCCTGGACTTTTAATCGTATGTACGATTTTTGCATTTAATAAACTTGGAAATCTCTTACGCATTTATGTAGAACCAAGGGTTACATCTGGAGAAAAAGAATAGGAAGGAGATACGAGTATGGAACAGTCAACAAAGCTTTTAGAAGTAAAAAATTTGAATACCACATTTCAGATTCAAAAAAATATAGTAAAAGCGGTTCGTGGAGTGGATATTCATGTAAAAAAAGGAGAAATTTTAGCGGTCGTTGGGGAATCCGGCAGCGGAAAAAGTGTCCTTATGAAATCAATTATGGGAATCCTTCCTGAAAATGCTCAAGTGACAGCCGATCTGATTCAATTTGAAGAAAACGATCTGAAAACATTTTCAAAAGAACAGCAAAGGAAAATCCGTGGAAAAGAAATCGCTATGATTTTCCAAGATCCTATGACCGCATTAAATCCTTTAAAAACAATTGGACAGCATTTATGTGAGGTGTTAAAAAGACATCAAGGCCTAAAAAAAGCAGATGCTTTAAAAGAGGCAGTTAATGCTTTGAGTAAAGTAGGAATTCCTTCTCCTGAAAGCCGTTTGAAACAATATCCTCATGAGTTTTCAGGAGGAATGAGACAAAGAGTGTTGATTGCAATGGCTCTTTGTTGTCATCCAAAACTTTTAATTGCAGATGAGCCAACAACGGCTCTTGATGTAACAATACAGGCACAGATTCTTGAATTATTGCAGGAATTACAAGAAAAAGAACATATGAGTATTGTCTTAATCACTCATGACTTAGGCGTTGTTGCAAGTTTAAGTAACCGTATTGCTGTTATGTATGGTGGGCGCGTGATGGAGGAAGGGGTAACCGATGAAATTTTTTACCATCCACAACACCCTTATACAAGAGCTTTACTTCATGCAATTCCAAAACCAGTTACTGGTGTAAAAGAGCGATTAGAACCGATTCCAGGTATGGCGCCTTCTCTTTTAAACCCATTTCCAGGCTGTCCGTTTGCCGATCGTTGTAATTATACAACCGATGCTTGTCGAGAGAAAATGCCAGAATATCACACCTATTCGGATACGCAAAGAGCTATGTGCGTATTTACTGGTGAAGAATTAGATAAAAAAGATGGAAAGGAGAAACAAAATGACAAATAAATCAGAAGAGATTCTTGTAGAAGCAAAAGAGCTTCAAAAATATTTTCCAGTAAAAAGTTTCTTAGGAAAAACAAAAAAAGAAGTTCGTGCTGTAGATAAAATTTCACTTTCCATTAAAAAAGGAGAAACCTTTGGGTTGGTTGGAGAATCTGGATGTGGAAAGTCTACCTTTGGACGTACGTTAATTCGTATGTATGAACCAACAGGTGGTTCTATCTTTTATCACGGAATGGATATTACAAAGTTAAAGGGAAAAGAATTGAATACGTATCGTAAGAAAATGCAGATTATTTTCCAAGATCCCTACTCTGCTCTCGATCCTCATCATAACGTTCGAGAAATCATTAGCGAACCGATGGCATTAGAAGGCAAACTCTCTTCTTCTGAAATGGAAGATCGCATTGTTTCTCTTTTAAAAACCGTTGGTATGAAACCAGATGATATGGAGAAATACGCCTATGAATTTTCAGGTGGACAAAGACAACGAATTGGAATTGCTCGTGCGCTAGCGGTGCAACCAGAGTTTGTATTATGTGACGAGCCAATTTCCGCTCTTGATGTTTCCATTCAAGCACAAGTTGTCAATATGTTAGAAGATCTGCAGCAGGAATTAGGCCTTACGTATCTCTTTGTTGCCCATGATCTTTCGATGGTTCGCCATATTTCCGATCGAATTGGAGTTATGTATCTTGGAAAAATCGTAGAGATTTCTGAAAGTGATGAATTATATGATAATCCTCTTCATCCATATACAAAAGCTTTATTATCCGCCATTCCAATCGCCGATCCAAAAACGGCTCGTCTCTCAAAACGACAAATTATTGAAGGGGATTTACCAAGTCCATTAAATATCCCAACCGGATGCCGTTTTCATACAAGATGCCCTTATGCGAAACCAGAGTGTTCTATAACAGAACCAGAATTAAAAGAAGTTTCTAAAGGACATTTTGTTGCTTGTCATCTGTAGGATGAGAAAATGTAGAAATTTATATACGTTTAAAGAAAAAGGCAACGTATGTTTTTATAAAAATTTCTTATCATAGAAAAGCGATAGACTTTCAGTTTTGATTGAGTGTCTATCGCTTTTTTACGTTAATTTGATTTCATTTCTTTGTCACTGTTCTTTGCTTCTTCTTTTTGTAAATTTTCAAAGAAGCGTTTCCCTTTTTTACACTTTAAATCCGTTGTCAAACAAAAATTTTGGCATACTTTACAGCGTGTGATTGGCTGTTTTTCCATTTCCTAAAACTCCTTCTTTATTCATCTTTTTCTGTTTTTTACGATATCTTGCTTCCTTTTTAGATAAAATAATATCAATAGGTCATTTAGGAAAACTTCTCAGCCACTTTATCATACATTGGTGTTGGAACACCATATTTTTTTCCAAGGCGCACGACTTCATAAACAAGACCATCAATTTCGGATGCTTTTCCTGCCCAAATATCACGTTGCATAGAAGCAGATGCATTTGGTGCTAATTGATCCATAATCTCTAAATTAATTTCTACGATATTTTCTGGAAGTGAAATATTCATAGCTTTTGCAATCTCATTTATTTCTTCAATTAGTGCAATAAAAGTGGAACGAATGTCTCCTTCTTTTTGCACTTCTTCTACTCTTACATCATAGTAAGCGCCGCAGGCAGCCATTGGAGAAACGAAAGAGAATTTTTGGAGAGCATCTTTTTGAATATTATCAGAAAGAATAACATCAATGCCTGCATCTTCTAAATCTTGTTTTATGGCTTCTAGCTCAGGACGAAATTCTTCCTTATTACGAACTCCATAAACAATACGGAAAATATCTCCACTTTGTAATATTTTACCAGCTTCTTTAATTTCTCCTACAATATAGATACAACCGTCCGTTACTAAAACTTCTGGTAACTGTTCTTGCAGTTTTTTACCTGTTCCGTAAATATTTAAAAGAGGAATCACGATAGTTTTCTCATGAGAAGCTTTTTTAATAAAGGGTATTGTATCTTCCAAAGAATAGCCTTTTACACAGACAAAAATCACATCCGCCTTTTCCTCATAGTGTTCCATATCACAAACTTTAATTGGGTTTACTGTAAAATTTCCTTTTCTTGTTGTTTCAAAAGAAAGTCCATGCTCTTCCATTGCATGTAAATGAGCACCTCTTGCAATTAAAGTTACATCCTTCTTTGCATTGGCAAGAAAACCACCAATACTTCCGCCAGTTCCACCAGCGCCAATTATTAAATATTTCATATAAAAATAATTCCTTTCTTTTTACCAACATTTATTTTCTCATTGGAATTTGATCATGTTGATTTTTCTGTACTTATTATACCGTACGAGAAACAACGATTCAAGTTTGATGATTTTTGATTGTAATGATAAATCAATGAGAAGGAGATGAGATTCATTTGGAAAATCAAAACATTTTTTAAATGTTTTGATTTCCTATTGACCAGACATGAGGTTTGTTTGCAGATGCGGCAGTGTTTTGCGCCATTACCCCTACAAGAGAATGAGGAATATAAGGTTCTTCTAAATAAGCAATCTCTTCTGCTGTTAAAGATAGGGCAACCGCCTTTACCGCTCCCTCTACATGATAGAGTTTTGTCGCTCCAACGACTGGAGAAGTAACTTTTGTTAAAAGCCATGCTAGAGAAACTTCTGTCATAGATACCCCATGTTTTTTCGCTAATTCTGCTACTCGATCAATGATAATGCTATCTTGTGCAGCCGTTGTATCGTATTTCAATCGAGCATAGCTATCTTCTTGAAGTCGTTTCGATGTTTCTCCATGGTGTTTGGAAAGTCGTCCACCAGCGAGTGCACTATATGGTGTCAGGGCAATATTATCCTCTTTACAAAGTTTTACCATCTCTCGCTCTTCTTCTCGAAAAATCAAGTTATAATGTCCTTGTACTGACACAAACTGAGGAAATCCTTCCTTTTCGGCCAACGCATTTGCTTTGGCAAGTTGCCATGCAAAGCAGTTAGAAATTCCAATATAGCGAGCTTTTCCTGCTTTTACAACACGATGAAGGCCATCTAAAATATCAAAAATTGGTGTCTGATAATCCCACATATGATAAATATAAAGATCGACATAATCCATCCCAAGATTTTTTAGACTTTTATCTAGCATACGTTCAATATGTTGCTGACCAGTAATTCCTGTGTGAATTTCTTCTTCTGTGCGAGGAAGAAATTTTGTGGCAACAACTACATCTTCTCGTTTGGCAAAATCTTTTAATGCACGTCCTAAATACTGCTCGCTCGTTCCATTTTGATATGCGATTGCTGTATCAAAGAAATTAATACCTAATTCTAACCCATGTTTGATAATTTCACGAGAATGTTCTTCATCGAGGGTCCATGTATGCTGTCCATTTTTTGCATCGCCAAATCCCATACATCCCATGCAAATGCGGGATACTTGTAGTTCTGAATTTCCTAATTTTACGTATTCCATTTCTTTTTATTCCTTTCTATTCCTACTTCTATCATAATCTTTCATGACATCTAAAATCTTGTTCCTTTTTTGATTTAACATATCTAATCTTTCTTCCTCGGAATTTTCTTTCTCTAGCAGCAGCCGCATATAAGTTTCAACTTCATATGTGGTAAATCCAATGTCATGTAATGTCATAATCATGCTTAGATTTTCTAAGTCGGAATCATCATATTGCCATGCGCCTATTACTTTCTTTACAGCATTACATAGTCCCCAGCTTTCATATTCTTGGAGGATTTTTATTGGAATTTGATACCGATTACTGGTTTCTTCCATTGTCATATACTCCCTCCTTTCCTACTCTTTTATAAAAAATAACGATGGGAATTTCCGATAATATAAAAAATAGTAGATGTTCTTTTCATCTACTATTTTAGTATTCTTATTCTTTTATGTCTAATGCTTATCGTTGATAAAAAGAAATGCTTATTTAGCATATCTTAAAAACTCAATAAATTTCGTTGTAGCAGAAGAAAACATTTGACTTTTTTTCCAAACTAAAACTGCCCCTGTATCCAAAGATGGATATAGCGGGATAAATTTTAAATCGTCATAGCAAATCCCTAAATCAAAGCAAAAAGCAACTCCAACATGATGTCTTACCATATTGACTGCATTTAAAATTAAATTATATCTTGCAGCAATCTCGATTTGCTCATATATTTCTCCAAACCAGTTAGAAATTTCATTCTTAACACTTTCTCGTCCAGGGATTAAAAGAGGAATAGAAATCAGATCGTTGGCAGAAACTGATTTTTGATTGGCAATTGGTCGATCTTTCGTTGTTAAAATTCCCCACTGTTCTTTCTCTGGCATGCGCACAAAATCATATTTACTAATATCTACAGGTTCCATAAGAAGACCGATATCTAAAATTCCTTGTTCAATTCTTTCTTTGATATCATCAGCATCGGCACTATAAATTTGAAAACTAACGAGTGGATATTGTTTTCTAAATTGATATATTTTTTCTGAAAGGTATGACATATTTTGTGTCTCCCCACAGCCAATTGCGATTTCTCCTGCAAGTTCTTCTTCATTTTGTATAAACTCTTCTTTTGTTTTCTCTACAAGAGAAAGAATTTCTTGTGCTCGTCGTTTTAAAAGCAGTCCTTCTTCCGTTAAAATAATACTATGTTTGCTTCTGTGAAATAATTTGACTCCTAGTTCTCCTTCTAATTGTATCAACTGTCGGGATAACGTTGGTTGTGTCATATGTAATCGAATCGCTGCTTTTGTAATATTTTCTTCTCTAGCAACCATCAGAAAGTATTTTAAAACTCGAAGTTCCATAAATATTACCTTATGCCTTTATAATCTGTATTCCAATGCCATTTGGATCCGTTATAAAAAAACATTCCATATCGTTTCCAAGTATTTGAGGTTCTATTGCTATCATTTGTTTTTCTCTAGCTTCTTTAAGAATATCTTTATAATTCTCAAAAGCGATTCCAATGGATATTCCGCTGTTATCGACTCGATTTTGAGACACGGTTTTATTTTCAATTAATTCTATTTTCATTCCATTGTCAGCAGTATAAAAAGCAATTGTCATTTTATCGCTTGGGGAGAACGTTCTTATCTGTTTTAAACCAAGAAAATTTTCATAAAATGCTTTTGATTCATCCATATTGTTTACATGAATTGTGATCCATTGAATATTCATTCGGAAACCTCCTGTAATTTCATTTTTCCTTTTTTAAGGCTATTTTTGTAGCGAATAGTATTCGTTTTTTCATATTTTCATATAGAAATTATAGAAACAATCATACTATATTTTCCATCAAATAACAAGTTTTTGATATCACATAAACTGTAAAATCAGAGCATATCGTTTGTTATTTTCAAGGAAGCAAAAAAATCCCAGATAGGATGTTTACTACTGGGATTTTATAATACACAACTAATCTTCTTAAAAAGGAAAAGAGAAACCCTAAGAAGAGTTTCTCAACCGCTATTATAAGACACGAAATACGGATACATACTGATCTACTTACTGTACATAGAAATAAAAAAAGAAGTATATATTTTGTTATTTGCTTTATAAACTCATTTTTTTGTAAATATTATGTTAATTATTTATCTATCTTATATAAAAATAGACAATGTTTCTTAGTTTATTTAAAAGCAATAAGCAAAAATCATGTTTGTATTTATTCTCTTTTCCTTAAAACTTTCACAGGGTTTCTTACCATTACGACCAATAAATTTTCCTGTGCTTTAATCAATACGATCTAAATTCCCCCTAGATCATACATATGTTTTTGTTATTCCAATTCCCCATTGGAATAAGTATTTTACGTTCTTTTTTTCATAGTATTCTCTTTTTGTAGCACAGAATTTATATTCTATTGCTCACATCCATGAATATTATTTATAAAACATATTTTTTATCGTCAATACTCATGGAAACTATTTTCTACATAATTAGTACAAAATAGTTACCTCACCTTAAATTCCACTAAAGTAATATAACAAAATACATAACAATTACATAATAGCATTTTTTTCCATAAATGAACATGACGAGTTTTGCAATTTTTTTTTGCAAAACTCGTCATGTTCTTAAAAGTACCTTTAACTTATTACAATAAAATGAAAGGTATATAAGATAATATAAATTAATGGTTGATGAATGATATAAATAATAAGAGATTTCTTTCCAAGAGTTTCTAATAGTTTTCTTTCCTTCCATGCAAATAGTGATAATTTTTGTTTCTCTTTTAAAATTCTATAGAAAAAATAGCCACTGCTAAAAAGAAAAATCCACGGTAAAATAGAAAAATAATCGGAAGAATAAAAGTTAGGTTCTTTTAAACCGATATAAGTTGTAAAAAGGTTACAGTACCAATCTTCTGGTAATTTTACGAAATTCCATGATTCAAATCCTAAATAGCCAAAATTAATATTGCGAAAAAGGAGAAATAATAAAAAACTACCAAAGACTCCTCCTATGGCTGGTATCTTTTTTAAAAGTGGTTCTAATGGAATAAAAATTAGTGTACAAGACCCAATACAAGTTAAAACTCCGATTACGATTCGATATTCGGGCATAACGAATACAGTGATAATAGAAATCATGACACCCATACCAAAAACGAGAAGCCCTCTTTTCCATTTGTTCTTTCCCATAGACCAACAAAAGCCTGCTAACAATAGAAAAATCCAACAAATACTTTGTTGCCAAAGGTATCCTAGTGTTCCAGAAAACCATGTCCAATTTTTATGAAAAAGATATACTTCATCCCACACAAAGTGATAAGCGATCATACTAATTAAATTTAATCCCCGAATCGTATCTATCCCATGGTAACGCATAGCGTTCACTCCTATCCTTTACTCATAATGTTTCTTGTTATTTAAGCTTTTCCAAGTACCAATTCCTTTAATCAATTTTGCCGATTCATGATGCCCTTTATTTTTCGCTTTCTAGCATTTCTTTCATAGTATGCCATCCAAGAACTGCACATTTGACACGAGCAGGCATATGAGAAATATCTTGTAATGCAGAAGCTTCTTCTAATTGTTCTAACTCTTCTTCTGTAATATTGCCTTGAATCATTTTCAGAAATAGGTCTGCTAAATGTAACGCCTCTTCTTTTTGTTTTCCAATAATCAAGTCTAACATCATATCTGCAGATGCTTGGGAAATGG
The DNA here is from genome assembly GCA_018710905.1 of Candidatus Scybalomonas excrementigallinarum. Classification (GTDB taxonomy): domain Bacteria; phylum Bacillota; class Clostridia; order Lachnospirales; family Lachnospiraceae; genus Scybalomonas; species Scybalomonas excrementigallinarum. Next base: position 11,886 of record DVIZ01000120.1, read on the forward strand.
CGCACCCACATCCTTCAAATGCTCCCTTAACGATAACATTATCTTCTACTTTTAATTTTAGCCAAATATCATCTCCACAACTTGGATTCACACCTTCTAAAACTAAATTTGCATCTTCTAATTCATGTTTATGAAATGGATTTTTATTGTGTTCAATTAAAATTTCATTATAAAGTGTTCGATTGTCCATATCCCATTTTACTCCTTACTTTTGATAAACTCTCTACAAGGGCATCAATTTCTTCTTTTGTATTGTAAAAAGAAAGACTAGCTCTTGTTGTAGAGGAAACTTTTAAATAATCCATCAATGGTTGTGCACAGTGATGACCTGCTCGTACCGCAATCTGATCAAAATCTAAAATAGAGGCGATATCGTGAGGATGCACATCATCTAGCGTAAATGTTAAAATCCCACAATGTTCTTCTGGATTTTTTGATCCTAATATATGAATGCCTTCAATTTGATTCATTTTTGATAATGCGTATTCCGTCAATGCATCTTCCCATTTTTGAAGGTTTGAAAATCCTTTGTCTTCCATATACCGAATTGCTTCTGCCAATGCAATAGCACCTCCAGCATTTCCTGTACCCGCTTCAAATTTATAAGGAAGCTCTGCAAACTTAGCACTTGTTTGTGTCACAGATTCGATCATTTCCCCACCGGTTAAAAATGGAGGCATTTTTTCTAACAATTCTTCTTTCCCATATAAAACGCCAATTCCCATTGGAGCTAACATTTTATGTCCAGAAAAGGCTAAGAAATCTACATCTAATTTTTGTACATCGATTGATTTATGAGGAGCGCTTTGAGCTGCATCTACTACGATAATGGCTCCATAACGATGCGCTCTTTTTATAATACTATTCATTGGATTTTCTCTTCCAATTACATTGGACACATGAGCGATTGCAACAATTTTTGTTTTTTCCGTAATGGTTTTTTGTATCATTTCTTCCGTGATGGATCCATCATTTTCACAATATAAAAATTTTAATGTGGCTTTTTTCGCTTTTGCAACCATTTGCCATGGCAATAAATTACTATGATGTTCTAAAATACTAACAACAATTTCATCGCCTTCTTTTACAAAAGAAAGTCCATAACTATAAGCAACTAAATTCAAGCTCTCGGTTGTATTTCTTGTAAAAATAATCTCAGAAGATTTTTTTGCATTTAAAAATTTTTGAACCGTTTTTCTAGCATTTTCTACTCTGTCTGTGGCTTCCATGCTTAATCCATATAGTCCTCTTAAAGGATTCGAATTACAAGTTTTATAAAATTCCTCTTCTGCCTTTAAAACAGACCATGGTCTTTGGGAAGTCGCAGCATTGTCTAAATACTTCACATTTGGATTGTTTAATAATAGAGGAAAATCCTCACGATACGGATTATGAGAGAGATTCATGAGTATCTACCTCCTCTAAATATTGTTGTACATATTGAGCGGATGTTTCATCTGGAACTCTTCGACAGACAGCATCGATTTTAGCACGGGCGATCATTTTTTGAGCTTCTTCTTTTGACATTCCACGAGAACATAAATAGAATAAAACCTCATCGTCCAATTTTCCAATGGTAGCACCATGATTTCCTTGTACATCCTCTTCCGCACACAAAATAAGAGGAATTGTCTGATTTACAATATCTTCTCCCAATAATAACACTTCTTCTTTTTCTTCCCCTTCGGAGCCAGCAGAACCATTTTTAAAATCAATCGTTCCTCTTAATAATTTAAAGGCTTGATCTTCTAAAATACCATCTGCTAAGAAATTACTTTTTGTCTTTTTCCCTTTATGAAGAGCCACATAATTCATATCAAAACGTTGTGTTCCTTTTCCCATATAGGCAATATGAGATTTTAATTCACTTTCTTTTTCCGCTAATTCTATGTGACATCCAAGATAATTTTCTTTTCCGCCTAATGCAATCTGAATAATTTCGATAGTAGCACCTTCTTCACAATAACCACCAATATCATTCAGATGTTCTACTTGATCTCCTAATGTCTGTAACTGAAATACGGTAACTTTTGAGTGTTTCTTTGCATAAATTCTTGTTTGAATTGCCAAGAGTCCTTCACTATTTTTTTCTGAGTGATAATTCATAATAAAAGTAGATTGGCTTCCTTCTTCTGCATGAATTTCAATTTCATTCATAGCTTTTACAGAATCTTCATGGAAAAAGTTTAAAATAGTAGGTTCCACCACTTGTTCTTTTGCAGGAATTTGAAAATACTGAATTGGTGTCAAGCTATGCTTCATAAACAGACTCATATCTTCTCCCATTCCTGTCTTTAATTGCTCTAATGTTCTTTCTTTTGTTTCCGTTACGATAATACCACTTGGCACTTTGCAATCAATGGTAAAACGTTCATTTTCTGTATTTTTATCTTTTAATTCACATTCGTTCATATGAAGCCAATTCCACGTTTTGGCTGGTAAACGATTAATTGTCATATCCATTATCCAATACTTCCTTTCATTTCAAGCTGTATTAAATTGTTCATTTCTACGGCATATTCAAGAGGAAGTTCCTTGGAAACATTATCTGCAAATCCACTTACAATCATAGCTTTTGCATCTTCTTCACTAATTCCTCTTGACATGAGATAGAATACTGCTTCATCACTAATACGACCAATTTTTGCCTCATGTCCAATGTCTGCATCATTTGTTCGAATATCCATAGCAGGAATTGTATCGGATCTTGAAATATCATCTAGCATTAGAGATTGACAAGAAACAGCTGCTTTACTTTTTTTCGCATTTTTGCTTACAACGATAGAACTTCTAAAAGTGCTAACGCCTCCATCTTTGGAAATGGACTTTGTATTAATATAAGAAGAGGTATTTGGTGCGCTATGTACAATCTTTGCACCCGTATCTAAGTTTTGTCCCTTTCCAGCAAATGTGATTCCAGTAAACTCCGCTCTTGCTCCTTTTCCTTTTAAAATACTCATTGGATAGAGATAAGAAACATGAGATCCAAAGGAACCAGATACCCATTCAATTGTGCCACCTTCTTCTACTACCGCACGTTTTGTATTTAAGTTATACATATTTTTGGACCAGTTTTCAATGGTAGAATAACGAAGTTTCGCATTTTTCTTTACATATAATTCTACACAACCTGCGTGTAAGTTTGCTACATTATATTTTGGTGCAGAACATCCTTCGATGAAATGTAATTCTGCTCCTTCATCTACAATAATAAGCGTATGTTCAAATTGACCTGCTCCTGGCGCATTTAAACGGAAATAAGATTGTAACGGAATATCTACCTTTACCTTTGGTGGAACATAGACAAAGGATCCTCCTGACCATACAGCTCCATGAAGTGCAGCAAACTTATGATCACTTGGTGTTACAAGTTTCATAAAATGCTTTTGTATCATTTCCGCATATTCCCCATGCAAAGCACTTTCTAAGTCTGTATAAATGACACCTTGTGCAGCTACTTCTTCTTTTACATTATGATATACTAATTCGGAGTCGTATTGAGCACCAACTCCCGCAAGAGATTTTTGTTCTGCTTTTGGAATTCCAAGAATTTCAAATGTTTCTTTGATATCCTTTGGAACTTCAGACCACTTTCCGCTCATATGAGTATTTGGTTTTACATAAGTAGAAATTTCTTCTATATTTAAATCATCAATGGATGGTCCCCAATCAGGAACTTGCATTTGATTGTAAATTTGTAATGACTGTAAACGGAATATTTCCATCCAAGTTGGATCTTTTTTCTCTTTTGAAATCTTTTCAACGATTTCAGGAGTTAACCCATTCGGTAAACGATAAGCGTCTTTTTCTTCATTTTTTATATCATAAATACTTCTGTCGATATCATCAACATATGTTTTTTCTTCCATAAGATTTCCTTTCCAAACGACCTATTTTGTCATTGTTGTTCTTTTAAAAATGCTTCAAATCCATTTTCATTAATTTCTTCAATAAGAGAAGCATCTCCTGTTTTGATAATTCTTCCATTCACAAGAATATGAGCATAATCTACTTTTAAAGATTCTAAAATTCTAGTGCTATGAGTAATGATGAGAAGAGCTCCATCTTTTTCTTTTTGATAAGTTTCGATTCCTTTTGATACTGTACGAACAGCATCTACATCAAGTCCAGAATCGGTTTCATCTAAAATAGCTAATTTTGGATTTAACATAAGAAGTTGTAAAATCTCCGCTTTTTTCTTTTCTCCACCAGAGAATCCAATATTTAAATCACGAAGTGCATAAGATTCATCCATATTAAGAAGTTCCATTGCTTTTTTTAACTCCTTTTTAAAATCCCACATACGAATTCTAGAGCCTTTTCTTTGTTCTACCGCATTTTTAATGAAACTGCTTAAAGAAATACCGGCTACTTCAAGAGGATTTTGAAACGATAAGAACATTCCTTCTTTTGCGCGCTTATCTGCACTCTCTTTTGTAATATCTTTTCCGCAGAACATAATCTTTCCACCTGTTGCTTCATAACGTGGATTTCCCATTAATGTATAACCAAGAGTGGACTTTCCCGCACCATTTGGTCCCATTAATACATGAGTTTCTCCTTTACGAATATCTAAATGAATGTTATGTAAAATTTCTTTTTCTTCTACTTGAACAGTAAGATTTTCTATTTTTAATAATTGATCTAACATCGATCTAATTCCTCCAATTCTAAAGTCAGTCTATTTATACAAATTTAATCCCGACTTATTTAATCAAGATTAATTTACTCTATTATAAAACTAAGCTTCAAGGAAATCAAGAGTTAATTTATTTTTTGTTTTAGATTTTTGATATTCATAGAGCGAATTTATTTACGTTATAAATTAGAGCTTTGCGAGAAATTCTATATTATAAAAAAAGA
>DVIZ01000121.1 GCA_018710905.1 Candidatus Scybalomonas excrementigallinarum
AAAATAAAAAAAGCACGAGACGGGATTCGAACCCGCGACCCTCGCCTTGGCAAGGCGATACTCCACCACTGAGCCACTCGTGCAAAAAGCGGGTGATGGGAATCGAACCCACGTATCCAGCTTGGAAGGCTGGTGTTCTACCATTGAACTACACCCGCGTATTTGGTTGTTTTAAGTACGTTGTATATACTATCACTAGAAAATGGATTTGTCAAGAGAAAATTTGAAAATTTTAAAAAATATATTGTTCTCAGAGAATAATAATAAATTGTTAGATTGATAATTTACCAGCCGTTTTTAATAAAAAGGATAAAAGATGGCTAAAACAAAGGATTTGTAAGAAAATAAGAAAAAAGTAAAATCACTTGGTAAAAAAATGAAATTTGTTGCATTTAAAGGGAGGGTTGGGTATAATAAAAAATAAGACTGGCTTAAATACTAGGGTTTAATAAAAACAGAAGTTGTATTGAAATTTATATGACTTTGAAGGGGCAGAAGTTCGGGTGTATAGTTTAATAAAAACAGAAGTTGTATTGAAATTCTTGCTATGTTCTTCCGGAAACTGTGCACGAATGTTTAATAAAAACAGAAGTTGTATTGAAATGATAGCAAGAAATATTATTATCTAAAACTAAAAGAGTTTAATAAAAACAGAAGTTGTATTGAAATCCTCCGTACATAATAGTAACATAATTTTCGCATAAAGTTTAATAAAAACAGAAGTTGTATTGAAATTAGATGATCATCGTTGGAGCTGGATCATGAGTAATAAGTTTAATAAAAACAGAAGTTGTATTGAAATTTGGAAATAATTAATACTGGTCGAAAACCATTATGTTTAATAAAAACAGAAGTTGTATTGAAATTCCTCTCTTAAATTATTTTTTAAGACTAATATTAGGTTTAATAAAAACAGAAGTTGTATTGAAATACATTCTTTAAAATATTTGTTTTTTATTTTTAATGTTTAATAAAAACAGAAGTTGTATTGAAATGCAGAAGGACAAAATCTTACTTGCCCATACTGCCAGTTTAATAAAAACAGAAGTTGTATTGAAATCGGCTATATCGATCTGTCTGTTCTGCAGACTGGTTAGTTTAATAAAAACAGAAGTTGTATTGAAATCATGTAACTATTATTAAATTCCATGATACAAAGCGTTTAATAAAAACAGAAGTTGTATTGAAATATTTTGTCCAGGAATTAGAAACATTAGCAATCATGTTTAATAAAAACAGAAGTTGTATTGAAATGTCAAGCTCTACGAAAGCAGAAGTAGACTTGACTAGTTTAATAAAAACAGAAGTTGTATTGAAATTTTACAAAATCAAGAAGAAAAGATAGAAGAAAGAAAAGTTTAATAAAAACAGAAGTTGTATTGAAATTAATTACCTTCTTTCCACCTAAGTATTAATTACCGTTTAATAAAAACAGAAGTTGTATTGAAATTAGAATTGAATCCGTTTCTCTTGATTTAACAAAAGTGTTTAATAAAAACAGAAGTTGTATTGAAATAAATGAAACCCAAGAAACACAAAAAACAATTGAAAGTTTAATAAAAACAGAAGTTGTATTGAAATACGTTCTCAGCAGCGTTCTACTAGAACCACACAATGTTTAATAAAAACAGAAGTTGTATTGAAATGTTCCTTTCCGCTTTGATGTACATGCTATGATCTTCGTTTAATAAAAACAGAAGTTGTATTGAAATTACTCTCTAGCTTGAAAGGCTTTTGCAAAATCTTTGTTTAATAAAAACAGAAGTTGTATTGAAATAATAAAAGCAGTAAGAAAAAATGATACAGGTCTCGTTTAATAAAAACAGAAGTTGTATTGAAATATTTGTAAAAGTTAAGTTTCTGAAAGACAATAAGCCGTTTAATAAAAACAGAAGTTGTATTGAAATGAAGCTGCATATCCTGTTTCTCCAAACAGTTGTTTAGTTTAATAAAAACAGAAGTTGTATTGAAATGTTGGAGCTTTCAATGTAATCTGTTTAGCTATGGAGTTTAATAAAAACAGAAGTTGTATTGAAATTATGCTAAGTTGTAGCTTTCATAGTAACCAATACTGTTTAATAAAAACAGAAGTTGTATTGAAATCCTCTTTCAAAAGTTATATTAACACACAAAATAACTGTTTAATAAAAACAGAAGTTGTATTGAAATTCCTCTTCGTTGCTGTAAGGATCATCTTCTTCCTGTTTAATAAGAACAGAAGTTGTATTGAAATTAAAAGCACCAAAACCCTATCGAATACATATAACGTTTAATAAGAACAGAAGTTATATTGAAATATTGATAAACCTCATCTGACTCTTCCGCTTCATCGTTTAATAAAAACAAAAGTTGTTTCCAACACATACCATCACAAAAAAAGGACGATTGCCAAGCGTAACCTTTCAATAGATACCAATTTTATAATTTCCGTATCCATTAAAAAGTTTGCTTTGCAACAGTCCTTTTTTAGAGCGTTTTAGAGTACCGTATATGCCCAAAGGTGTGTGATCTGTTTTTCTAATGTATCAAAGTCCCATGTCTTTTCACTATTTTTTAAGCTATTTGGATCATGGACTTTAAAGTTTCCTTTTTTATCTTTATCATAGATGACAATATAGTGTTCTTTATCTTTTGTAAAATCGCCTTTTTTTACTTGAGCGATCAATGGTTGATTTGCTTCTAAAGAAGTTGTCATTGTTTCTTTTGTAACATTGATTTCCGTACCTTTTACATCGAAATATTCTGTACCTTCTGTCATAAAGGAAGGGGATTCCTCTTCTTTCGAAGTTAAGTATCCATTTTCTTCAATGTATTGTGCAATCGCAAGAGGATTGGCATTGAGATCGCCAGTTAATCCAACAGAAACCATGGAAAGACAAGTTGGAGCACTGCCTTTGATTGCTAGATAACTATTGTTATATTTTTCATATCCCCAGCGTTTATCCCACTGGCAAAGATAAGGAATTTCACCTTCTTGATAATCGCTTTTTAGGCTGATTTTAAAATGCTTATTTCCATATTTGGAATAATCGGCTACAAATTGTTCTGTTTCTTCATTTTCTTTTAATAATTCTACTAACTCATCAGGATATTGATTGGTATGCTTTAATACTTGCTTTTCAGCAGAAGAAGCACCGTGGAATCGAAAGATATTAATAATTCCACTTCCTAATGCAAGAACGAGCATAAGACAGGCTAATATAAAAATACATTGTCTTGCTCTCCATAATAGACGTTTTCTCCTGCGTCGTCTTAATCGTTCACGTTTTGTTGTCATGTTTTTCACCTCATAAATCTAGAATAAGAGTCGTTTATTCTCTCTTGTCTAAATAATAGTATAGGACTTTTTCTATAAAAAGTCTTGGAAAATTTAAAACAATATTCTTGAGAAAAACTTAATATTTTTTGTCAAAAATTATCAAATAAGAGAGAAACAAAAAGAGAAAAAAGAGATATAATAAAAATAGAGAGGATTGGAAAAAAGAGTGCGGGCATAATAAAGGAAAAAGACATGGAAAGGAGTCGGAAATAATAGCATAATATTTCCAAAAGTGTAAAAGGGATGAAAAAGCAATTATTTTATAATGGAACAATTTTAACGATGGAGGAAGAAGGCAGGCAAGTAGAAGCTGTCTATGTAGAAGATGGGAAAATTAAAGAAGTTGGAAGTTTTGATAAGTTAAAAGAGTTTGAGAAAGAGAAAGATGTTCAGCGTATTGATTTACATGGATATACAATGTTACCAGCTTTTATTGATAGTCATAGTCACATTGTTGAGCTTGCAGCAATTTTAAGATTTGGGCAATTGAATATGGCAATGAATTTTCAAGAAATTGTGAAGATTATGAAGGAGAAAAAGGAACAGATTCTATTAGAGCAAGGACAAAAGAACAAAGAAGGCAGAGAGGAAAGAGAAGAGGGACAGGCAAAAGTACCATGGATTATCGGGTTTGGATACGATCATAATTTATTAAAAGAAGGCAGGCACCCAGATAAATTTGTATTAGATGAAATTGCAAAGGATGTTCCGATTCTGATTATCCATGCCTCTGGGCACATGGGAGTTCTCAATTCAAAGGGACTTGCATTAGCAGGGATTACGAAAGAGACAAAAGATCCGATTGGAGGGAAAATTGGAAGAGTTTCTGGCGGAAGTGAGCCAAATGGATATTTAGAAGAAAGTGCTTTTATGAAAGTAGCAAGCCATATGGAGGAAGAAGGCGGGGATATTGTTTCCTTTTTTCAAAAGGCACAAAATATTTATTTTCAATATGGTATTACAACGGCGCAAGATGGGTTAACAAAAGAAGGCGGACTTAAGTTGTTAAAACAGTTAAATGAAAATGATATTTTGAAGATAGATGTTGTTTCCTATATTGATATAAAAGATAGTTCTCATTTAATAAAAGAAAATGAGGAATATGAGAAAAGATATAAAAAGCATTTAAAAATTGGAGGCTATAAATTATTTTTAGATGGGAGTCCACAAGGAAGAACGGCATGGCTTTCAAAACCTTATGTAAAGCAAGAGGGACAAGACAGTGATTATTGTGGATATCCAATTTATGCAACAGAGCAGGTAGAGGAATTTGTTCGTAAAGCAAAAGAAGAAGAGTTACAATTACTCACTCACTGTAATGGAGATAGAGCGATTGATCAGTTATTAGAAGCACAAAAAGAGCCATCAACAATGCGAAATGTCATCATTCATGCTCAGACAATGCGATTGGATCAATTAGAAAAAGTAAAATATGATAAAATGATTCCAAGTTATTTTGTAGCTCATGTGTATTACTGGGGCGATACTCATATAAAAAATTTAGGAATGGAGCGGGCGAATAAAATTAGTCCTGCTGGTTCTACAGAGAAAAAGGATATTATATTCACATTTCATCAAGACACGCCTGTTATTTTACCGAACATGTTAGAAACGATTTGGTGTGCCGTCAATCGAAAAACGAGAGATGGAGTACTTCTTGATCAAGAGGAGTGCCTTTCTGTCTATGATGCACTGAAAGCTGTGACAATCAATGGGGCATATCAGTATTTTGAAGAAGAGGAAAAGGGAACGATTTCCATTGGAAAGCGAGCGGATTTTGTGATTTTAAGTGATAATCCGCTCGATATAGAAAAAGAAAGTATTAAAGATATAAAAGTAATGGCGACTTATAAAGATGGAGAACTTGTTTATCAAAAAGAAGAAGAGTGATAAAGTTGTTTCCCCTTTTTGTTAAAGTGGAAGTTGTTCCACAAGAAAGACGGCAAGAACAGCACCGCAGGCAACAGGAAGAAGGCCAAGTTTTTTACAGGAAAAAAAGATGGCTACGATAAGCCCGAAAACAGCGGAGTAGAGATTGCCAGTGCTTGTAAAGATTTCTGGAAAAATCATGGCAGCTAACATTCCATAAGGCATATAAGATAAGAAGGATTTAATAAATGGATTTTTAATTTTTTTTTGAAAGAGGAGAAATGGAAGAACTCGCGGCAGGTAAGTAACTCCTGCCAAAATAATCATACAAAAAATAAGATAGCTCGTGTTCATAAGTAAAGTTCCTCCTTAGTTTGTTTTTGTATCTCCGTTTCTTCTGCTGTAGGTTCCGTTTCTTTTATAGGAGCAAAATAGGCTCCAATAGCAGATGTTGTAACACCGCAAATAATTAAAATCCATCCATTTCCAAGATTTTTTATAACAGGAATTACTCTTGCAAGACAGCTCATAGCTGTTGATAAAACGACAATCAATAAAATGGCTTTCTTTTCCATGGCAGCAGGAATAATAATGGCTAAAAACATTCCATAAATCGCGATACCAAAAGAAGAGACAACAGAAGCTGGAAGAAAGTCAGTAACAATTGTGCCAAAAGCAGTGCCTAAGCTCCAGCCTATGTAGGAAACAAAAAGAATTCCTATGATATAAGGAAAGGTCAATGGTTTTTGTTGTTGCATTGCCACCGCATAATTTTCATCGGTTACTCCAAATGCGATCAGTAACTTTTTTTTCATAGAGAAATTCGATGGGAGTTTTTGGAGTAAAGAAAGTGACATTAAGAAATAGCGAATGTTAATGAGTAAGATAGTAAATGCCAGTTCGAGAAAATTAGCTCCTTGTGCGATTAAATCAATCCCCATAAATTGTCCAGTACCAGTAAGACTTGACATAGAGATTAGAATGGGACACCAAGCGGGAAATCCATATTTTGTTCCTAGCATACCAAAAGTCATTGCCACAGGGAAGTATCCAAGGGCGATTGGAAGACCATCTTTCGTTCCGTTTTGAAAGGACAGTGGTTGATTCATTAGATTTAGCATCTCCTTTGTAAAATTTTATTTTTTATCCGTCAATATACGGAGAAAAAGACAACAAAAGAATAGAAAATTATTTCAATTTGAATAATTTGATATTTAAAATTTCATTTTAGATCATAACATAGATAAAGTGAGACGGCAAGAGAGAAAAATCCTCTTGCCGTAGAAGAGACCCTTTAGTATACTTGTAAATAGGAAAAAAGGAATTATAAAAGAACCAAAAAGGAAGAAAAGGAGATAACAATGCTATTAATTCAAAATGCAAGAGTGATGGATCCAAAGACAAACACAGATAAGGTAGCTGATGTTTTAGTAGAAGATGGAAAAATAAAAGAGATAGGGATTGTCCCTGTAACAGATGAAATGGAGATTATCGATGCAAATGGTTTGATTTTAGCACCAGGATTTATCGATGTTCATGTCCATTTTCGTGATCCAGGACAGACGCGCAAAGAAGATTTAGTAACAGGAAGTAAGGCGGCGGCAGCAGGGGGATTTACAACGGTTATTTGTATGGCAAATACAATTCCAAAAGTCGATAATGTGGATACATTAACTGATATTTTAGAACGGGCAAAAGAACTTCCAATTCATGTGTTACAAGCCAGTGCAGTAACAAAGAGTTTTAATGGAAGAGATCTTGTGGATATGGAAGCTATGAAGGAAGCGGGAGCCGTTGGCTTTACCGATGATGGGCTTCCAATTATGAATGCTGGTGTATTAAAGAAAGCCATGGAAGAAGCGAAACGTTTAAATGTGCCAATTAGTCTTCATGAAGAGGATTCAAGTTTAGTTATAAAAGCGGGAATCAATAAAGGAAAAGTATCCGAAGAGTTACAATTTGGAGGAGCGCCAGCGGTTGCAGAAGATACCATGGTAGCAAGAGATTGTATGATCGCACTTGCAACAGGAGCTAGTGTAGATATTCAGCATATTAGTTCTAAAAACGCAGTAGAAATGGTTCGTCAAGCAAAAGCAATGGGAGCCAATGTTGTGGCAGAAGCAACTCCTCATCATTTTACATTGACAGAGGATGCAGTTAAAAAGTATGGAGCTATGTGTAAGATGAATCCACCAGTTCGTACCGAAGACGATCGCCAAGCCATTATCCGTGGACTACAGGATGGAACGATTGAGATTATTGCAACGGATCACGCTCCACATACGACAGAAGAAAAAGAAGCAGGAATTGAAAAATCTCCAAGCGGAATTATCGGATTAGAAACCGCACTTTCTTTAGGAATTACGAGTCTTGTAAAAGAAGGACATTTAACAATGATGAAACTTCTTGAGAAGATGACGATTAACCCAGCAAATCTATATCATTTAGATGCTGGTTATATTGCGGTAGGAAAAGAAGCAGATTTTGTATTGTTTGATGAAAATGAGAACTATGTCGTTTCTGACACATTTGCTTCTAAATCTTGCAATACACCATTTATCGGTTGGGAATTGACAGGAAAGGTAAAATATACTATTTGTAACGGAAAAGTTGTTTACACAGATCGTTAGTCATTTTCTGTACATTTTTATCTATCTTTTTGCTATACAAGCTTTAGAAACTGTGATAGAATGTACACGGACATTATGAGTGAATGGGGATTTTATGCCTATTTGCCAACGATAATAAAAAGTCTATAAGGGTATTTTGTTATAAAAATATCAATGTTTTTATAAGAGAAATTCTTTTGTAGAGATGAGATATAGGAGGATTTGTGCTATGATCAACGAATTAGTGAGCAAAATTAAAAAATTAGAAGCGCCGATTGTTGTTGGACTTGATCCAATGCTTTCTTATGTGCCAGAACAGGTGAAAGAAAAAGCGTTTCAAGAGTTTGGTGAAACATTAAAAGGAGCAGGAGAAGCGATTTATGCTTATAATACTGCGATTATTGATGCGATCCATGACTTAGTCCCAGCAGTAAAGCCTCAGATTGCAATGTACGAACAGTTCGGAATCGAAGGAATGATTGCGTTCCAAAAAACTTGTGCTTATGCAAAAAGCAAAGGACTTGTTGTAATTGGTGATATTAAACGTGGAGATATTGGTTCCACATCAGAAGCGTATGCTATTGGACACGTTGGAAAGGCAAAAGTTGGAAACAATGAATTCCAAAGTTTTGAAGAAGATTTCATCACATTAAATCCATATATGGGAGCGGACAGCGTTCTTCCATTTGTGAAAGTATGTAAAGAAGAGAAAAAAGGTGTGTTCATTTTAACAAAGACATCAAACCCTAGCAGTGGGGATTTCCAAGATCGTTTAATCGATGGAAGACCTTTATATGAATGGGTTGGTGAAAAAGTAAATGAATGGGGCTTAGATTTTATGGGAGATGACTATAGCTATGTAGGAGCTGTTGTTGGTGCTACTTATCCAGCTATGGCAGAAGCTCTTCGTAAAATTATGCCAAAAGCATATATTTTAGTACCAGGATATGGTGCGCAAGGTGGTGCAGGAAAAGATTTAGCACCGTTCTTTAACGCAGATGGATTAGGTGCAATCGTCAACTCTTCTAGAGGAATTATTGCCGCTTACAAACAGGAAAAATATGCTCAATTTGGAGCTGAAAACTTCGCAGAAGCATCAAGACAGGCAGTTCTTGATATGAAAGAAGATTTAAAACAAGCTTGGGTAAAATAAAAAGTAATTTTTCGTCGCTCCCTTTTATAGTCGTAGTGATAAAAAATTGGAAAGGATTCGTTCATGCTAAAAACAAAAGTAAAAGCAGTTGTTGTTTCTCAAGAGCAACTTGCAAGCGATGTATATAGCCTCATCCTTCAATCACAAGGAATGGCACAAGAAGCAAAAGCTGGTCAGTTTGTTTCTATTTATAGTAATGATGGAAGTCGTCTTCTTCCAAGACCAATTAGTATTTGTGAGGTAGATAAAGAGGCGGATACTCTTCGTCTTGTATATCGTGTCGTTGGTGCAGGTACTGATGAATTCTCCAAGTTACAAGCAGGGGATACGGTAGATGTTATTGGAACACTTGGAAATGGATTCCCACTTCTTGATAAAAAAGCATTTTTAATCGGTGGTGGTATTGGAATTCCTCCAATGCTTCAATTGGCAAAAGAATTACAATGCGAAAAACAGATTATCGTTGGATACCGTGACGAATTATTCTTAGTGGAAGACTTAGAAAAACATGGAAAAGTGTACATTGCAAGTGAAGATGGAAAACATGGAACAAAAGGAAATGTTATTGATGCCATTCGTGCCAATGGATTGGATGCAGAAGTGATTTATGCTTGTGGACCAATGCCAATGTTAAGAGCATTAAAACAGTATGCAAAAGAAAACAACATCGAATGTTATGTTTCTTTAGAAGAGAGAATGGCTTGTGGAATCGGTGCTTGTCTTGCTTGTGTATGCAATTCTACCGAAGTGGATCATCATACTTATGTAAAAAATAAGAGAATTTGCAAAGATGGTCCAGTATTTCTTGCAGAGGAGGTAGATTTCCAATGAATATGAAAGTAAATCTTGCAGGAGTGGAATGGAATAATCCTGTGACAACCGCATCTGGAACATTTGGATCTGGTGCAGAATATGGCGATTTTGTAGATTTAAATCGTATCGGAGCTGTGACAACAAAAGGAGTTGCTAATATTCCTTGGGCAGGAAATCCAACACCAAGAGTTGCAGAAACTTATGGTGGAATGATCAACGCTGTTGGATTACAAAATCCAGGACTTGATGTGTTTATAAAAAGAGATATTCCATTTTTACAAAACTATGATTGTAAAATCATTGTCAACGTATGTGGAAAGACAACAGAAGATTATGTTGACGCCGTTGAAAAATTAGGGGAACAGCCAGTTGATATGTTAGAGATTAATGTTTCTTGTCCAAATGTAAAAGAAGGCGGAATCGCTTTTGGTCAAGATCCAAAGGCGTTATATGAGATTACACAGGCCGTTAAAAAGGTGGCAAAACAGCCAATTATTATGAAATTAAGCCCAAATGTAACCGATATTACAGAAATGGCAAGAGCGGCAGAAGCAGGTGGAGCAGATGTTCTTTCTTTAATTAATACATTAACAGGAATGAAAATTGATGTTCACAAAAGAAAATTTGTGTTAGCCAATAAAACAGGTGGACTTTCTGGCCCAGCGATTAAACCAGTAGCAGTTCGTATGGTATATCAAGTAGCACAAGCGGTAAAACTTCCAATCATTGGAATGGGCGGAATTATGACAGCAGAAGATGCTATTGAATTTTTATTAGCAGGTGCTACTGCTGTATCTGTTGGAACTGCTAATTTCCATAATCCAACGGCTACGATTGATATTATTAACGGAATCGAAGCTTATATGAAACAGTATGGAATCCAAGATATTAAGGAATTGATTGGAGCCGTACACGAATAAGTATTAAGAATCCATATTCGTTAGAAAAAACATTTCAGAAGAAAAAGTCTATCTATGACGTATCTTTTTACGAGAAAATAGTTGCAATCTATAGGAAACTATTTTAATATGGAATTATCAGGTAGATATTTAGTGAAGAGAATGATAAGAAAGGAGAAGCTACCAAAACGTGAAGGAAAAATCACAGGTAGCAAGAAAAAATGGAACAGTATAAAAGAGACTTTATTGAGTTTATGATTGATTGTAATGTATTAAAATTTGGAGATTTTGTAACAAAGAGTGGAAGAAAGACACCTTTCTTCGTAAATACAGGATTTTACCGCACAGGTTCTCAATTAAAAAAATTAGGAGAATACTATGCAAAAGCAATTAATGATAAATTCGGTCTTGAATTTGATGTTTTATTTGGACCAGCTTATAAAGGAATTCCATTAAGTGTTGCAACTTCTATGGCAATTTCCGAAGCCTATGATAAAGATGTTCGTTACTGTGCAAATAGAAAAGAAATCAAAGATCATGGGGATACAGGAATTCTTCTTGGAAGCCCAATTGAAGATGGAGATCGCGTTATTATTATCGAAGATGTAACAACAGCAGGAACTTCTATTCAAGAAACACTTCCAATTGTAAAAGCACAAGGAGATGTGGATGTATTAGGTCTTGTTGTATCTGTAGACCGTATGGAACGTGGACAGGGCGAAAAGAGTGCTTTAGCTGAAATCAAAGAAAAATATGGATTAGAAACAACAGCAATTGTAACAATGGCAGAAGTTGTAGAACACCTTTATAATAGACCTTATAAAGGAAAAGTAGTAATTGATGATACTTTAAAAGCAGCAATTGACGCATATTACGAACAATACGGAGCCAAATAAGGAGGCTATTATCTTGAGTGAAAAAATCTATAAAACCATGAAACAAGTGGGAGCTTGGAATATTGCGATTGGAGTTACTTTAATTGTGCTTGGAGTGCTTTCTGGTGTAATGACAATTGTAAATGGTGCCAGATTAATTAAGGATAAGTCAGATATTATGTTTTAGGAAACGATGAAAAGTACGGTTTTTACTTTTCATGGAAATAAAAAAAGGGATGGGGCTGTTTCAGAAATGAAATTCTGTTACAGTCTTATCTCGTTATTTAAGAATATACGGTATAAGAAAAAGTAGCCAGTTAGAAAGAAAAGGCAAAAATCAAATAGAAATAAGTTCGAAAATAAAAAAAATTGAATAGAGAAAATGAGGTTATATTTTGACAGAACAACAGCGAAAAAAACTCCGTTTGCTTGGGCAGATTGGATTTTATTTATATATGATTATAATATTTTATTTCGTATTGTTCAGTGAACGATATGGAAGATTTGCACACGAAGATTATCGTTATAATTTAGAGTTATTTAAAGAAATTAAACGTTTTATTATATACAGGCATTATTTTTCCTTTGAGGAAATCATTACAAATTTATTTGGAAATGTATTTGCATTTTCTCCTTTTGGAGCATTGCTACCATTTGTAAGAAAACAAAAGACAGGATTCATTTCTGTTTTATTTGAAACTTTTTGTTTTAGTTTTGTAATCGAATCCATGCAGTTGATTTTTCGAGTAGGTGTTTTTGACGTCGATGATTTACTAATGAATACAATTGGTGGAGTGATTGGTTATATAGTTTATAAGATAGCGAGGAAAATATACTATGCGTGGAAGAGATTCTTATAATTTTACCGATGGAGGTAGTTCGAAAAAGGGAATTGCTTCTGTTATTATGAGCTTAATTTGTATTTTTGTACTTCTGTTTTTTATGGTTCGTTCTGCTACAAAGCCATTAATCGTTGCAGAAGGACTGATAGGAATTTATGCTTTTATTATTGGAATTATCAGTTTTTCATTGGCGTTTTATAGCTTAAAACAAGAAGATACAAAAAGAGGCTGGACCGTTGCGGGAATGTGTCTTTCTGGTCTTTTAATCGCGTTTTGTATTCTTCTCTTTGGATTAGGAGTATAAGGAAGAAAGGGGATTGTTTTCATTTTGAGACAATCCCCTTTTGGTATTTATTTCTTTAGTTTTTCTTGTAATTGCAAGAGTTCTTCATCATCAGGAAGAAAAGGAAGAAGTTCTTCTAATTTTTCATTCGCTTCTGTAAAACGTTGTAATTGATAAAGAAATTCCAATTCTGCTTTTAAGAAGAAGATATAATATTCTTCCATAGAAAGAAGCGCAGAAGTATAACTGCCGATTTGAGCAAAGACAAGAGCTGTCTTTGGATCCGTTGAAGACAAAGAGTGGATTTGATTTGGTAGTTCTTGTGTTATTGTTTTATAGTCCTCTTTTAGCAATGAAAGTAGGAGAGAAGGATAGTAAAAGAGGCGCTCGGAATCATTAACTTTGGATAGAATTGGTTGCTTGGAAATAATATACCTAATCTGTTTTTGAGAAAAGGTTTGATAGTCTTCAATTCTTTTAATAATAATAGAAAAGTCATTGTTACAATAGAGCAATAGTAGTCCGATTAAAGTAGTATCAAAAGAGTTATAGTCTTTGATTGGATATTGTAAAAATCTTTGTAAAGCACTTTTTTCTGAAAGAAGAAGATAATTAAGTCTTTCTCTATTAGTAAATTTCTTTGAAAAAAAATATTCCATATCATTTGCTTCATAGAAGAGAGAAAGAGATGGGACAAACTCAGTTAAAATAGAAAAAAATATTTCATTATCTTTTTCTATGTATTCCGATAATAAATAGGCAACAATTTCTGTGCGAAAATTTTGAATTTGTTCGATACCTCCAATTATGGATGGCGATAGTTGTTGTATTCGTTCTTTTATTTCACATAAAAAACTGCTCGATAATAACTGTTTTAGTTCTTCGATAGTAATTTTATTATCGTGATAGGCTTTTAAGGATACCTTAAAAGTATCTTTAAAAGCATGAAGATTTACTAGAGTACAAAAAAATAGATTTTTAGCTGTATTACCATTTATTGTTTCTAAATAAGAAAGAGTTGTATGAGATAATTCTATATCACAGTCTATGCGATTTGGAATATAGCGGTAAGAAGTAGAAGTAGGATCTACTAAATAATGGTGCAATAGTTCCGAAGAGAGAGAAAAATTCTTTGTGTGCATAAGAACTTGAAAGAAAAATCCAGTGTCAAATCCCACAGGCAATGTAGTTGGTACTGTTACTTGATGGTCTCTTAAATGTGGAAGACGATAAATTTTTGCCCAACAAGTGCGGAAAAAGCTGTGGAGATGGGTAAAATAGTCGGGAACTTCATGAGAAGAGAATTCGCATTTATCAAGAGTCCATTGACGAGCACCAACGATTTCTCCCGTAGGAGATTCAAAAATAGAACCACAAATATAGAGATCAGAATTTGAGTCATTTAGGCTTTGTATTCCTTTTTCAGCAAAGGTAGGTTCATACCAATCATCTGCATCGAGGAAGGCAAAATAGTTGGCTTCTTTATGAGTATAAATTTGTTTTAAAGTTTCATTGTAACAATTTAAATAAGAATTAGAATTATGATAAATGGGAATGATACGGGGATCGATTTCAGCATATTTTTTTATAATATCTCTTGTGTTATCATTAGAACCATCATCTACAACATAATATAAAAAATTAGAATATGTTTGATTTAGAATACTAATGATTGCTTTTTCTAAGTACTGTTCAGCATTATATGCTTGTGTATAAAAAATAATTTGTTCGTTCATAAGTGCTCCTTTTTCTACATTTTTTGTATTATAATCAGAATAAATAAATATGGAGAAAAATTTTTCTATATTTATAAAAAATATTATAGCAGTTTTTATAAAAAATGGGAAGGAGACTTATAAAGATGAAAAAGAGCTTTAGATAGTATATCCTTTCGTATTTTGAAAAAAATAAGAAAAGGAAAATCAGAAATATTTTGAAAACTTGCAAAGAGTTTGAGCGTTGTATATAATGAGGGAAGAAACTAAAAAGGGCATTTCGTTCCTTGTGATAGGATAGAGAAAAAATGGATAAGGAGTGACAGATGGAAAGTATAGAACGAATGGAACGTTTTGAATTGGTTCGCGAAAGGATTCGATTGATTCCTTTCGAAAAGGAAATCGATGAACCATATGGAACTTATTTCAAAACGATGGCTATTTTTATTGATCAGATGGCACAGCTTTATGAATGTTGTGCCAATGGCACATATCATATGTGTTCTTTAGTGGAAAAAGAAAAGTGGAGTCTTCTTTGTGACAAAGGAGAGCAAAAGAAATATGAAAAGAAAGAAATGGCAAAAGAGCTATTAGGGGAAGAATTTGGTGCCATCTTTTCTTTTCTGACAAGAGAGTGGAAAGCGCTTTATACTTATGCGATTCAGCAAAACTTGTACTGTTTTATGATTTATATGGAACTTTATATGGAGCTTTATACGATCTTTGAAGATAGTGCAAAAGAACAAGAAAGTGTGCCATATAAAAGGGTAAAAGAAGCGTTGTACTGGTTTTTTAGTGATTATTCGGATGTTTTTATACCGATGAGGATAAAAGAATGTTTTTCTGAAGGAAATAAAAAGTTAGAATGGATTTTAAAAGAAAATCAGAAGAGTGATTGTTCCTATCTCTATGAAATAGGAGAAGAAGTTACGGAAAAAGAAAGAAAAAGAGCGGATCATGTCCTTTCTTTTTCAGAAGAAGAAGTGGCAATGATTTGTGAGGAAAAATTACAGCCGTTTGTAGAAGAATATTTGGAGCAAAAAAAAGAAACAAAAGAAGAAATCTTTCTTATTCACTATGAAAGAGGACAGGAGCGATTCGTAGAGGAGATAAAAATGCAATTACAAGAAAAAGGCATTTTTATGATTCCTTATGAAAAACCAGTGGGACATTGTAATCGACAAGAAATTCTTGTTTCTCTTTTTGAAGAAAAAGAAGAGGAAGTAAGAGATGATTTGTTTCTTTATTTTGATAAGGCCTTTGTAGAGAGGGTACTATCGGTTACAAAAACCGCCTATGAAGAATGGAAGGAACCATTAAAACAATGGGCAGGGGTATTCTTTTTAGAAGCATTAGAAAGGGATGAAAAGGAAGAGGTAAGCCTTAAATGGCTTGTTGGAAAAGAGGTGTTTCTACAAAGGATACAAGAAAAAATAGAGAAAGAACAACAGATTCTTTTGGCACAAAAAAGGATTCAAAAAGAGGAAAGACAAGGAGGTGAGGGGGAAGAAGAGCAGAAAACAATTCAGAGGGAAGAGAGAAAAATAGATTGGTATCTGGAATTAAAACAGGGGCAAATGCGATTGTTAGAACAATATGTGAAAGATTAAGTAAGGGAAAAGAGTATTGTTATAAAAGAAAAATTCATAGAAAAGAAGCATAAGGAGAAAAAGCAATGAAGAAAATAGGAATTGTTGGTGGCGGTCAACTTGGGAAAATGATGATCTTAGATGCAAAGAGAATGGATTACTACTTTGTAATTCTCGATCCAACGCTCAATTGTCCTGCACATAGCATTGCAGATGAACATATCGTTGCAGAATTTGATGATAGGGATGCTATGCTACAATTGGCGGATAAAGTGGATGTAGTGACTTATGAATTTGAGCATATTAGTGTAGAGGCGTTAAAGGCGATAGAAGAAAAAGGAACGCCTGTATATCCATCCAGTGAAACTCTTCGTCATATTCAAAATAAATATCATCAAAAAAGTTGGTTGCGTCAACACGGAATTCCAGTTCCAGATTTTATTGCCATTCATTCTATTGAAGATATGGAAACGGCAGAAAAGAGATTTGGATATCCATTGATTTTAAAGGCTTGTACTGGGGGCTATGATGGAAAAGGAAATGCGGTTATCAAGAAAAAAGAGGATATAAAAGAAGCATATGAATCGTTAGGCGGAGGAAAAGTACCTCTTATGGTGGAAGAATATGTTCCGTTTTTAAAAGAAGTATCCATTTTAGTTTGCCAAAGTTTAAATAGGCAAGTGGAAGTATTTCCAGTAGCAGAAAATATTCATAAAAATAGTATTTTAGATGAAACGTTAGTTCCTGCGGATATTACGGATGAAGTGAAACAAAAGGCATTTGAAATTGCCAAAAAAACTTCTCATGTATTTCAAGCGGTTGGTATGCTTTGTATTGAACTATTTGTTACGAGCGATGGAGAAGTGCTTGTCAATGAATTAGCTCCACGTCCACATAACTCCGGACATTACACTATTGAAGGCTGTTATACTTCCCAGTATGAAAATCATATCCGTGCCATTTTAGGGCTTCCTCTTGGCAATACAAATTTAATTCGTCCAACCGTTATGAAAAATATTATTGGAGATAAGAATGGTAAGGCAAATTTACATGGTTTGGAAAAAGCTTATACTTATCCAAATGTACAAGTACATATTTACGGAAAGGAACAAGTGAAAGTTGGAAGAAAGATGGGGCATATTACTGTGACAGCGCAGACGCTAGAAATGGCATTAGCCGAAGCTCGCTATGCCCATTCCAAACTATACTTTTCAGAAGAAGAATAAAATGTCATTTTTTAAAGGCTAGGAACTTATGCTTCCTAGCCTTTAAAAAATCGGTCGATTAATCAATGGAAATTGCGTAAATAATCAATGGAGAATTGTAATCTTGTTGCACAAATGATACAATAAACTGGAAAAGACAAAAAATGTTCTGGAAAGTGATAGGAGGAAAAGATGAGTGCCAAAGTAGGAATTATTATGGGAAGTGATTCAGATCTGCCTGTTATGGCTAAGGCATGTGAAATGCTTACTACATTACAGATAGAATATGAGTGTACCATTGTATCAGCGCATCGTACACCGGAGCGCCTGTATGAGTATGCAAAAACGGCAAAACAAAGAGGAATTCAAGTAATTATTGCAGGAGCAGGAGGAGCTGCCCATCTTCCAGGTATGGTAGCAGCCATGACCGTTCTTCCTGTTATTGGTGTGCCAGTACAGACGAAGGCATTAGGAGGAGTGGATTCTCTTTATTCTATTGTGCAAATGCCACCAGGAATTCCTGTTGCAACAGTAGCCATTAATGGAGCATTAAATGCAGGGTTATTGGCAGGGAAAATTTTGGCCATCAGTGATGAAGCGTTAAGTGCTAGAGTAGAGGCATATGCAAAAAAATTAGAAACGATGGTAGTTGATAAGGCTGAGAAATTAGAAACCATCGGCTATCAAAGCTATTTGCATAAAGAGTAAGCCAAACGAAAGCAATCAATGAAAAGGTGTATTTCAATTTTTAATAGAAAGAAAAAAAGATAAGAAATTATAAAAAATGAAACGTATTTCATTCAGGAGGATTAAAGATGGATTACAAGAACGCTGGCGTAGATATTGAAGCAGGTTATAAATCAGTAGAATTGATGAAGAAACATGTACAAGCTACCATGAGAGAAGAAGTTTTAACGAATCTTGGAGGGTTTTCTGGAGCATTTTCCATGAAAAAATTTAAAGATATGGAAAATCCAACTTTAGTATCTGGTACAGATGGAGTTGGAACAAAATTAAAACTAGCTTTTTTATTGGATAAGCACGATACCATCGGAATTGATTGTGTAGCGATGTGTGTGAATGATATTGCTTGTGCTGGCGGTGAACCATTATTTTTCTTAGATTACATTGCGTGTGGTAAAAACTTTCCGGAAAAAATTGCTACAATTGTAAGTGGAGTAGCAGAAGGATGTATTCAATCAGAGGCAGCTTTAATCGGAGGCGAAACAGCAGAAATGCCTGGTTTTTATCCAGAAGATGAATATGATCTAGCAGGCTTTGCGGTTGGAGTGGTAGATGAAAAAGATTTGATTACAGGAAAAGAAATAAAAGAAGGCGATGTTTTAATTGGAATCGCTTCTTCTGGTATTCACAGCAATGGATATTCTTTAGTTCGTAAAGTATTCCCAATGGAGAAAGAACAATTAAATATTTATTATGAAGAGTTAGGAAAGACATTAGGAGAAGCTCTGTTAACACCGACGAAAATTTATGTAAAAGCATTAAAAAGTGTAAAAAATGCGGGCGTTACAATAAAAGGTTGTAGCCACATTACAGGGGGCGGATTTTATGAAAATATTCCAAGAATGTTACCGGATGGAATCCGAGCCGTTGTAAAGAAGGAAAGTTATGAAGTGCCAGCAATTTTTAAGCTATTACAAGAAAAAGGCGAGATAGAAGAAGAGATGATGTATAATACCTATAACATGGGGATTGGTATGATGTTAGCAGTAAATCCAAAGGATGTGGAAAAGACGATTGCAGCGTTAGAAGAAGCAGGAGAAAAGGCTTTTATTGTTGGAGCGTGTGAAGCAGGAGAAAAAGGAGTAACCATATGCTAAGAGTTGGCGTGTTAGTATCTGGTGGAGGAACAAATTTACAAGCGATTCTTGATGCGATTGACAAGAAAACGATTACAAATGCAAAAGTAGTAACGGTCATTAGCAATAATAGAAATGCTTATGCACTAGAGAGGGCAAAAAAACATGGAATTGAGGCTGTCTGCATTTCTCCAAAAGATTATGAGACAAGGGAAGGTTTTAATGAAGCTCTCCTTTTGGCACTAGAAGAAAGGAAATTAGATCTGATTGTACTAGCAGGATTTTTAGTTGTTGTTCCAGAAAAGATTATTAAACGATATGAAAATCGGATTATTAATATTCATCCATCGTTAATTCCAGCTTTTTGTGGAACAGGATATTATGGATTAAAAGTCCATGAAAGTGCTTTGGAACGTGGGGTAAAAGTGACAGGAGCTACGGTACACTTTGTAGACTGTGGAACGGATACAGGACCAATTTTGTTACAAAAACCTGTGATGGTACAAAATGGAGACACGAAAGAAATATTGCAACGACGAGTGATGGAAGAGGCAGAGTGGGTTCTTTTACCGAAGGCGATCGATTTAATTGCAAATGGAAAAGTGATTGTAAAGAACGGTCATGTGACGATTTTAGAATAAAGAAACGATGAGAAAAAATTCTTTAGAACAATCAGAAAGAGGAAGGGAAAATGAAAGTATTAATTGTAGGAAGTGGCGGTAGAGAACATGCAATTGCATGGAAGGTTTCAAAAAGCGAAAGAGTGGATAAAATTTATTGCGCCCCTGGGAATGCAGGAATTGGACAAGTGGCAGAATGTGTGAATATTGGTGCTATGGAAATAGAAAAATTAGTTGCCTTTGCAAAAGAAAAGGCCATCGATTTAACGGTCATTGGTATGGATGACCCATTAGTTGCTGGGATTGTCGATGCGTTTGAAGCGGAAGGGCTTCGGGTGTTTGGGCCAAGAAAAAATGCAGCGATTTTAGAAGGTTCTAAAGCTTTTTCAAAAGAGTTAATGAAAAAATACAACATTCCAACGGCTTCCTATGAAACTTTTACCGATCCAGAAAAAGCGATTGCATATCTTGAGACTTCAAAGTATCCGATTGTATTAAAGGCGGATGGATTGGCACTTGGAAAAGGAGTTTTAATCTGTAATACAAAGGAAGAGGCAAAACAAGGGGTTAATACGTTAATGCTTGAGAAACAATTTGGATCTGCTGGAGATACAATTGTAATAGAAGAATTTATGACAGGCCGTGAAGTATCTGTTTTAGCGTTTTCCGATGGAAAAACCATTCAATGTATGACATCAGCCCAAGATCATAAACGTGCAAAAGATGGGGATCAAGGGTTGAATACGGGGGGAATGGGTACATTTTCTCCAAGTCCATTTTATACAGAAGAAGTGAAAACGTTTTGTGAAAAATACGTTTACCAACCAACGATTGACGCCATGGCAAAAGAGGGACGTCCTTTTGTTGGAGTGTTATTTACAGGGCTTATGTTAACAGAAGATGGGCCAAAGGTATTAGAGTATAATGCTCGTTTTGGAGATCCAGAGGCACAAGTTGTCATTCCGAGAATGAAAAATGATATTGTTGATGTGTTTGAGGCATGTATCGATGGCACGTTAGAATCGATTGATTTACAGTTTGAAGACAATGCAGCGGTATGTGTTGTATTGGCATCGGATGGGTATCCAAAACATTATGAAAAAGGAATTCCAATGAGCGGATTTGAAAATTTTGATGGAAAAGAAGGGTATTACTGTTTCCATGCGGGAACAAAATTAGAAGGGGAGCAGATCGTGACAAATGGAGGCCGCGTTGTTGGAATTACAGCAAAGGGAAATAATTTAAAAGAGGCAAGAGCCAACGCCTATAAAGCAACGAAATGGATTACATTTAAAAATAAATATATGAGGACGGATATTGGAAAAGCCATTGATGAAGTAGAATGAGGAAAAGAGCTGTCTTACTAAGAAATTAGTAAGGCAGTTCTTTTTTATTTCATAGAAAATATCTTGTTACATTCATTTGTAAAAGTGCCATTTCCTATGAAATAAAAAAGCACTACGTGCAAACGATGCGCAGGTCGCAATAGGGAAAATTTTACTTCGTAAACTGCGACCGCGCGGCAAAGTGTACGTTGCTAGGAGTAACCGAAAGTCGCGAAGAGTGTTGGATGCACACTTTGTTCTAAATGTAAAATTTCTTTAAAAACAGGAAAATTCATTAACAAATACTTTACAAAGGTTTAAAAAAAAGAAGATAGTTCATAAAAAAAGAAATTGATAGAATGAGAAAGAACGTGAGAGACGTGAAAAAAGGTTTGATGGATGAAAAAAGGAGAGAAGTATATGTTAAAACTAGAACATGTAAAAAAGATATATGATGATGTAACTGTTTTAAAAGATATTAATTTAGAAATAGAAGATGGAGAGATTATTTCGATTCTTGGACCATCTGGTTGTGGAAAGACAACATTGCTCAATTTAATTTTAGGAATCACCAATGTAAGCGATGGAACGATCACATATCAAGGAGAAGATATCACAAACGTTCCTATGGAGAAAAGAGGATTTAACATTGTATTTCAAGATTATGCTTTATTTCCAAATTTAAATGTATATAAAAATATTACTTATGGTTTGAAAAACAAGCCGAACATTTCAACAAAGGAAGAAGTGGAAGAATTGATTGACTTGCTTGGATTAAGGGAACATTTAACAAAGAAAATCGATCAGTTGTCTGGTGGTCAAAAACAAAGAACAGCTCTTGCTAGAACGATGGTAATGAAACCAAAGATTTTATTATTGGATGAACCACTGAGTGCTCTCGATGGGGTCATTAAAGAGTCGATTAAAGATAAGATCAAAGCGATTGCAAAAGAATATCATTTAACAACGATTATTGTAACCCATGATCCAGAAGAGGCAATGACATTATCCGATCGCGTTATGATTGTAAATGAAGGGGTAATTGCTCAGTTTGATACGCCAGAAGAAATTATTATGAATCCAAAAGATGAATTTGTAAAGAAATTTATTTTAAATCAATTAGAAATTAAGAGAAACAATATTTATTCTCTCTTTTCAGAACAAACAATTCAAAAAAGCAGAAGAACAAAAGTGTCTTAATAGAAGAGTATCATAATAGGATGGTTATTAGAAAATGGAGAAAAATAAAAGAAAAGAAAGTAAATTTATTTTTGCTTTTTTAGCAGTTGGATTTTTACTATTTTTAGCGATTCCTGTCGTGCTTTTATTAGTAAAGTCGTTTGAAGTGAGCGGACAAACAGGAATTTCATTTCAGAATTATAAAGAGGTAATTTCAGGAAAAGGTTTTTTAGAAGCTCTTAGAAATAGTTTTGCCGTATCCTGTGTAAGTGCAGCGGTTACAACAATCTTTGCTTTTTTCCTTGCTTACACCGTTCACTATACAAATCTAGGTAGAAAATATAAGTCTTTTATTCAAAAAGCTACTATGTTGCCAATGTTGTTACCAACTATTACTTATGGATTTGCCATTATTTATTCTTTTGGAAAACAAGGTCTTTTAACAAAGTTATTTGGCAGACAGCTTTTTGATATTTATGGATTTAATGGACTACTCATTGGCTATATTATCTACACGTTGCCAGTGTCATTTATGCTTATCAATAATACGATGGGATATATTGATAAAAAATTTATGATTGTTTCTCGTCTTATGGGAGATTCTCCGCTCCAGACATTGAACATTACAATATTACGTCCATTACTTGGAACGTTAGCAGCATCTTTTATTCAAACGTTTTTCTTATGCTTTACCGACTTTGGTATTCCAGCTTCTGTTGGAGGAAAGTATTCGGTTGTAGCCAGTGTTTTATATACACAGATGTTAGGAAGTGTTCCTGATTTTGGAAAAGGTGCCGTTATTGCATTTTGTATGTTGATCCCATCGGTTATCAGTATTACGTTTTTACATATTTTGGAAAAATATAATGTGCGTTATAATAAAATATCCGATATTGAATTGAAAAACAATCGTTTCAGAGATGGGTTCTGTGCCATAATAAGTGGTGTTATTTTAGTCAGTGTATTAGCGGTTTTCCTCGTTATTTTTATTATACCGTTTGCAGAAGAGTGGCCATATCGACCAAATTTCACATTGGAACATTTGACGGAAGTATTTGCGGATAGTAGCTTATCTAGTGTCTATTTCAATTCGCTTATCGTTGCTATTATGACAGCTCTCTTTGGAACCGTGGTTGCTTATGGTGCTGCACTTGTGACAGCAAGAAGTGATATTTATCCAAAGTGTAAATCTGTAATAGAAAGCGTAGCACTTGTGACAAATACAATTCCAGGAATGGTAATTGGTATTGCATATTTATTTAGTTTTTCTGGAACATCATTACAAAATACCTTTTTATTGATGATTATTTGTAATATTGTTCGTTTTTTCTCAACGCCATATTTAATGATGAAAAATTCGTTATCAAAGATGAATCGTTCTTGGGAAACGACTGCTATGCTTATGGGAGACAGTTGGTTAAAGACGATTCTACGAGTGGTAACCCCGAATGCTCTACAGACCTTATTAGAAGTGTTTGAATATTATTTTGTGAATGCTATGGTAACGATTAGTGCTTTGATTTTTATTGCAGGAGCAAGAACTATGGTGATTACAACGAAAATTAAAGAACTGCAATATTTCAATAAATTCAATGAAATCTTTGTATTATCCCTTTTGATTTTATTGACAAATATAGTAGTAAAAGGGCTCGTTCGCCTAGTTGCTCAAAAAAGTGAAAAGAAAGAGAGATTAAAGACAATGGGAAGAAAATTATTTGGGTTAAAAAAAGGAATTGCACTTACAATGGCTCTAGTTTTAGGAGTATCTACAATGGGACTATCTGGCTGTGGAAACAGTGCAAGTGGAGATAAAGTTGTTATTTATTCGAATGCAGATGATGAAGCAGTGGAAGCGATGAAACATGCATTAGATGAAAATGGATACAAAGATCAATATTTATTTCAGACATTTG
This sequence comes from Candidatus Scybalomonas excrementigallinarum, assembly GCA_018710905.1. Classification (GTDB taxonomy): domain Bacteria; phylum Bacillota; class Clostridia; order Lachnospirales; family Lachnospiraceae; genus Scybalomonas; species Scybalomonas excrementigallinarum. The sequence continues at coordinate 24,029 of DVIZ01000121.1, forward strand.
GTACTTCTGAGTTAGGCGGAAAGTTATTAGCAGAGGGAACGAATATTGAAGCAGATCTTGTAACAATGAGTACTTTCTATATCGACAGTGCACAAGAACAAAATAAAATGTTCAAAGATCTAGAGTTTGATGTAAAAACGATTGATGAATATCCAGCTTATTGTGCACCAATTACCGCCCAAGAAGGAACAATTATTGTGAATACTGAAATGATGAAGGAAAATAATCTTCCGATGCCAACTTCTTTAAAGGATTTAGCAAATCCAGAGTATAAAGGATTTATTTCCGTAACCGATATTGCATCTTCTTCTACTGCATGGCTTTTAATTCAAGGATTAATATCTTCTTATGGAGAAGAGGGAGCAAAAGAAGTATTAAAAGGTATTTATGAAAATGCAGGAGATCATATCGAAGAGTCTGGTTCCGCACCGTTAAAAAAAGTACGAGCAGGAGAAGTTGCGATTGGATTTGGTCTTCGCCAACAAGCAGTGGCAGATAAAAAGGATGGATTACCAATTGATTTTGTCGATCCAGAAGAAGGAAACTTTAGTTTAACAGAATCGGTTGCAGTAATCGATAAAGGGGATAAGACAAAGGCAAAAGCGATGGAGATGGCACAATGCATTATTGAAAATGGACGAGAAGAATTACAATCTTATTATCCACTCGCTCTTTATGAAGGAGAGACAACGGATTCTGAGAACTTATCAGGAAATCCAAAAGTATTTGAAGAGCCTTTGACAATTGATTTATTAAAGAAACATCAGGAATTATCCGAGTCCTGTAAATGATAAAAAAATTTAAAATAATATTTAATTTATGATAAGAGGAAACAGAGAAAGGTGATAAAACAATGAAAACATATAAATTATTGACTCCAGGACCACTTACAACAACAGATTCTGTAAAAAGAGAAATGCTTTTTGACCATTGTACATGGGATGATGATTATAAACAAATTACACAAAAACTTCGGAAAGACTTATTAGAACTTGCTCATGTATCAGAAGACGAATATACGACGATTTTTATGCAAGGAAGTGGAACGTTTGGAGTGGAATCCGTTTTTACAAGTGTCATTGGAGAAAATGAAAAAGTGCTTATTTGTGCCAACGGCGCTTATGGAGAGAGAATGGAGGACATTGTAACTTATGCAAAAATTCCTTATGTTATATACCATGAGCATTATAACTGTGTGCCAGATGCAAAAAAAGTAGAAGCGATTTTAAAAGAAGATCCAGCGATTACTCATGTAGCTATGGTACAGAGTGAAACGACTTCTGGAATTTTAAACGATATTGAAGCCGTTGGAAAAGTTGCAAAACAATATGGGAAAGTTTTCATTGTGGATGCTATGAGCAGTTTTGGCGGTGTGGATATTCCAGTTAAAGATTGGGGAATTGATTTTATTATTAGTAGTGCCAATAAATGTATCCAAGGAGTACCAGGGTTTGCCTTTATTATTGCAAAAAAGGAGGTATTAATTGCCAGCGAAGGAAAAGCAAGAAGCCTTTCTTTGGATTTATATGCCCAGTGGAAAACGATGGATGTGGATGGAAAATGGCGTTTTACTTCTCCAACTCATGTGGTATTAGCCTTTGCAAAAGCTATGGAAGAATTAAAAGAAGAGGGTGGAATTCCAGCGAGAAATAAACGCTATACAGAAAATAATCATCTTTTAATTGAACGACTCGGAAAATTAGGAATCAAACCATATATTGATTCTGTACATCAAGGGCCAATTATTACGACATTTTTCTATCCAGAACCATGCCATTTTCAATTCGCTGATATGTATGAATATATTAAAGAAAGAGGATATGCGATTTATCCTGGAAAAGTGACAGAGGCAGAAACATTTCGTATCGGAAATATCGGAGAAATTTATCAAGACGATATTGAAAAAGTATGCGATATTATCGAAGAGTTTTTAAAAAATATAATGAAATACAATGAATAGTCAGGTGACGAAATGGAATACACAAAGAAAAAATAAGGAACTTGGAAATAAGAGAAAGGATATCAAGGAAATGAGTCAGTTTGAAGCAGTAATTTTTGATTGGGCAGGGACAACCGTAGATTTTGGATGTATGGCACCAGTACAGGCATTTGTAGAAGGATTTAAGAAATTTGGAATCACTCCAACAATGGAAGAAGTTCGCGAGCCAATGGGAATGTTAAAAATCGATCACATTCGCACTATGTTAAAAATGCCAAGAATTGAGAAGTGTTGGGAAGAAAAATATGGAAAGAAACCAACCGAAGAAGATGCCCAAACATTATTTGAAGGTTTTGAGGAAAACTTATTTCATGTATTAGATCAACATGCGGAATTAAAACCAGATACATTAGAGGCGGTAAAAGCATTACGAGATGCTCAGATAAAAGTAGGCTCTACAACAGGATATACCGATAAAATGATGGAAATTGTAGTGCCAATTGCAAAAGAACAAGGGTATGAGCCAGACTGCTGGTTTAGTCCAGATTCTACCAATCAAAAAGGGCGTCCTTATCCTTACATGATTTTTAAAAACATGGAGAAATTAGGATTAAGCGATGTGCGAAAAGTCATGAAAATTGGAGATACGACTTCTGATATAAAAGAAGGAAAAAATGCTGGTGTTGTTTCAGCAGGTGTCATTGTCGGAAGTTCTGAAATGGGACTTACAAAGGCAGAATACGAAGCTCTTTCAGAAGAAGAAAGAAAGGGAAAATGCGAAGCCGTTGCTGAGAAATTTAGACAAGCAGGAGCGGATTATGTCTTTATGGATTTAAAAGAAGCGGTAGAATTTGTGTTGGGGAAATAGAGGTTTTTAAGAAGAGAAAATGGATTTTTAAAAGCTGAATCTTAAAAATTGAAATAGAGATAAGTAAGAAATACACTTGGAATAGAAAAGCAGGGAGCTTTTAATTCTAAGTGTATTTTTGTTTTCGTGAACATGAGAAACTTTTAAAGCGTATTTCTCATCGTATATAAGAAGTCAACAAGTTTAAGTACCTATCCTTATGAAATAACGGAATGTGTCGATAGATGTAATAAGATAATTTTTTATAAATCTGTATTTTAAGGAGTTAAATAATGGAAAGAGAAATATTTGTTCAATTGATGAGCAGTTATCCGACAATATCGAAGATGTTAAAGTCATATAGTTATGAAGAAATACTTGCGCAGGCTTCTGACTTATTGCAAATAGAAAGCCATATTCTAGAGCAACTACCAATGGGAGGATATTCAAAGGGGAAAACAAGTGGTGCTTACCGATTTGTACTTTTAGATTTAATAAAAAATAGTTATCAGTATGATTGGCTTTATGAAAAACTAGAAGATGATCAATCTCGCTTCGTGTTTACAAGTTTAATTCAATATCGAATTTTACCATCTCGAATATTTCTAGAGCGTGCCTATGATGGGGAACATCCTCAATATTTTGATAGAGAGATTATCGACTATGATGAAGAAGAAGTGTTTGTTGATTGTGGTGGATTTATAGGAGATACCGTACAGTCTTATTTGGAACAAGGGTTTCCCTATAAAAAAATATTTGTGTTTGAGCCAGAAGAAGAAAATATAGAAAAATGTAAAGAGGCCATAAAAGATAAGAAAAATATTGAATTATTTCCTTATGGAGTAGGAGAAACAAGAGAAGAGTTATGGCTTGGGGGAACAGGCTCTTCTAGTAGTTTTCTTGGAGATAAGATAAAAATAGAAGGGAGAGAAGGAAAGCAACAAATTATCGTTTCACTGGATGAGCAATTAAAAGAACCGGTGACATGGATTAAAATGGACATAGAGGGGTTTGAAATTCCAGCGTTATTAGGGGCAAAGCACCATATTCAAAAAGAAAGTCCTAAGTTGACGATATGTCTATATCATATAGTCAGTGATCTATGGGAAATTCCTCGTCTAATCGATGCGATGAATCCAAATTATGAATATAAGATTCGACATTATCATAAAGAACAAAATTGGGAAACGGTTCTTTATGCCATTCCAAAGGAAAAGAAGAAAAACAAAAGAAAAATAAAAGAGGGAAATGAGAAGAAAAAAAGAGTTGTTTCTATATCTGCAGAGATGGGTTGGGATAATATGCAACTTACGAAAGACTGTGGATTGATTCCTTACTTGTTATATAAAAATCATAATTGTGAGTCAGTTATGGTTGGTGAAAGAAATGGGGATTATCCATATTTAGAACAATATGTCAAGGGTCTAAAAATGGAATTTTTGGAAAAAAACAATGTAGAAGAATGTTGTTCTTATATAAGAAAAAATGCGAATGAGATTGACTGTCTTATTTTGTATGGAATTTATCCAATTAACGTTTTTATCACAATGGAATATAAGAAGCAAAATCCAAATGGGATTGTTTACTTAGCGTTAGATGCGAATAGTGCTTGGATGGATCGAATGGAAATTAGGGAACCATATTTTATAAATTTTATGAAACAATGTGATGTGATTGCCACCTCGAGTTATGCGTTACAAAGGCATTTGAATCGAAAATGGCCTTGGAAAATAGAATGTATTCCAAATGGCTACTATCCATGGGTTGGTGAAAAGAAAAGACCAAATTTTGAACAAAAAGAAAATATTATTCTGACGGTTTCAAGGATTGGGACTAGGCAAAAGGCAACGGATGTATTATTGGAAGCGTTTGCCTTAATTGCTGATGAAATACCGGACTGGAAATTGAGATTAGTTGGAAGTGTGGAAGAAGAATTTCAGCCATTTTTAGAACAGTATTGGAAAAAATTCCCGAAATTAGTTAATCGAATAGAATTTACGGGTGTTTTATTAGAGAAAGAAGCTTTATATGAAGAGTTTCAAAGAGCAAAAATTTTTGCTTTATCTTCTACATATGAAGGGGGAACGCCAAACGTTATGGCAGAAGCCTATTTTGGGGGGCTAGCAATGGCTGTAACAAAAGTGGATGCTTGGAAGGAGATGATCGACAATGGGCGATGTGGTATGAGTTCCCCAATTGGAGATCCAGTGGCGTTTTCACAAATATTATTAACATTATGTCATAACCCTCAGTTGTGTCAAATGGGGGAAAATGCCTATGCTTATGGAAAAAGAAGATTTGATATGGAAGAAATTGTAGCGAGACTTTATTGGATGTTATTTGGAGAGGAAAAATAGAAAGGGAAGAAAGATTGAAAATGAAAAGTAGAAGGTATCCATTCCCTTAATCGCATGACAAATAAGCCATCTTTCGGTGGCTGCTTTAAAAATTGAATATTGAAAAGTTAAGGTTATGTAGTTGCTGACTTGATCTTATA
>DVIZ01000122.1 GCA_018710905.1 Candidatus Scybalomonas excrementigallinarum
AATCATAGACAGGAGGAGAGACCATGAATACAGAAGAACAGCAGTATCAGAGGTTTTTAGAAGGGGATAAAAAAGCGTTTGAATACCTTGTGCTTCAGTATAAAGATCATTTAATTTATTTTATCAATCGATATGTGATGAATATTCATACGGCAGAAGATATTGCACAAGATGTGTTTGTAGATATTTATATTAAGAAAGAACGATATCATTTTCGATATCGATTTAAAACATATTTGTATACGATTGCGAGAAACAAGGCGGTTGATTATATAAGAAAGCAAGGACGACAAATTCCTATGGTGGATATGGAGCGATTGCACGAGGAACAAATGGAGGAAGAAAGTCTGTTAGAACAGCTGATATGGAAAGAAGAGCGTCAGCAACTGCTTGATGCGATTAAAACATTAAATTCTAATTATCAAGCACTAATTATTTTGATCGATTTAGAAGAGCTTTCTTATCAAGAGGCTGGAAAAGTTTTGCATAAAACAGTTCCTCAAATTAAAGTATCGCTCCATCGTGCCAGAAAAGCATTAAAGGAGAGATTGTATGAAAGATAATGAAACATTTCTCCGTGAAATCTATGAAAAAGCGTTAGAACAACAAGGAAGAAAGAATGAAAAAAAATGGTTTACAGAAAAAAAATTCCTGTTAAGAAATGTTTTAGCAACAGGGATCGTTATGAGCAGTATTTTTGTAATTGTTTCCATCTCACCCATTGCTTTTTCAACAGAACAGGGAGAACAAGAGATTGCTTCTCAAAATAAGATAGAACAATTTAACGACAAAATGGGGCAAACAAGAATGGGGGACGAACAATCCCAAATTGAGGTTTTCGTAACCGTAATACAGGTATGGGAAGAAGGAGAAAGTATAAGAAAAAATGCAGTGTTGCTTTTAAAAGAAAAAGCAGGAGACTGGAAAAAAGGCGAAGAAATTGAAGTTACGTTTGATAGCCTTTGGCTTTCTTTTTCGTTGGATGAGGGAAAGGATTATACACTTCAATTGGAGAAAATGCTCGATGGAACATATGCAATTATAGGAGGCACGCATGGTTTTTAGCAGTTTATTATTTTTATTTCTGTTTCTACCAGCTGTAATATTCTTTTATTTGATAGCACCAAAGAAAGGAAAAAATTTGGTGCTATTTTTGATGAGTTTACTGTTCTATGCATGGGGGGAGCCAGTTTATTTTGTTTTAATGCTCTTTTCAACAGGCGTAGATTATGTAAATGGCTTACTGGTAGATCGTTATTTAAATGAGGGTAAGAAAAGGAAGGCACAGATGGCGCTAACCGCTTCTATTGTTATTAATTTAGGATTATTAGGATTTTTTAAATATTCGGGACTGGATTTACCGCTTCCAATTGGAATTTCCTTTTATACTTTTCAAACAATGTCCTATACGATTGATGTTTATCGAAGACAGACGACCGTACAAAAAAATATTATTGACTTTGGAGCGTATGTGACATTGTTTCCACAGTTAATTGCAGGTCCTATTGTTCGCTATCAAACAATAGCAGACGAGTTAAAAGAACGAACGATAAATTCTACACTTATGGCAGAAGGAATTACAAGGTTTTTAATCGGACTTGGAAAAAAGGTAATTTTAGCAAATCAAATAGGAATTTTATGGGAGCAATATGAAAATCAAATCGGATCAGAACTATCGGTTTTAGGGGCGTGGATTGGAATTAGTGCTTTTGCATTTCAAATTTACTTTGATTTTTCAGGATATTCCGATATGGCCATTGGATTAGGAAAATTATTTGGATTTCATTTTCCAGAAAACTTTCATTATCCTTATGAAGCGAAGAGTATGACAGACTTTTGGCGCAGATGGCATATTAGTTTAGGAACATGGTTTAAAGAATATGTGTATATTCCTCTTGGAGGAAATCGAGTAGGATTTGCAAAACAAATTCGAAATATTGCTATTGTATGGATTTTAACAGGAATTTGGCATGGAGCCAGTTTGAATTTTATGTACTGGGGGATTTATTTTGGAATTCTTTTAATATTAGAAAAATTGTGTTACGGGAACGCTTTAAGAAAGTTACCGAATCTCATACAACATATTTATGGAATTCTTTTCATTTGGATTGGTTGGACAATTTTTGCCTTTGAAGAGGAAGGGAAAATTGGATTGTTTTTAAAAAATATGTTTGGAATCGGAAACCATACGTTATTTACAAACGACGATATTTATGCGTTGTTGTCGAATGGAATTTTATTTCTTATTTTAATGATTGGGTGCACCGCTTTTCCAAAAAAAATATGGTGTCATATTCAAAAAAGGTTTGGAGAGGAAAATGCAATTCTTTATGTGATAGAGCAGTTATTTTTAATTGGGATATTTTTCATAAGCGTTGCGTATTTAGTGGAAGCCACATACAATCCATTTTTATATTTTAGATTTTAAGTTTTCGATTTAAGTTTTGTATGTTATAAGGAGGAAGAGAATGAAGAATCGAAATAAAATTACAGTAGCTCTTTTTGGAATCCTTTTATTTGGGATTTCGATTTCCAATCAATTGATATCGGCAAAGGATTTTTCCGAAGTTGAAAATCGACAGTTAAAACAAATGCCAAAATTAACTGCGAATTCTTTATTTAGTGGGACGTTTGGGAAAGACTATGAAACGTATTTATCCGATCAATTTATTGGTCGCGATCAATGGATTTCACTAAAGACGACTTCTGACCGCATGATGGGGAAAAAGGAAGTCAATGGTGTTTATTTTGCAAAAGATGATTATTTAATTGAAAAACATACGAAAAGTGAGCTGGATAGCGCACAATATAAAAAAAATATAAAACGGTTAAAGACGGTAACAAATACGTATACAAAGTTATTAGGAAATGGACATGTAAAGGTGATGTTTGCACCGACAGCCTCTGCTATTTTAAGGGATAAACTTCCGAAATCAGCACCAAAAGATCCCCAAGACGAAATCTTAAACGATATGAAAAATTCTGCGAAAAAGGGAACATTTATCGATTTAAGATCCACATTTAAGAAAGAGAAAGAAGAATATATTTATTATAAGACGGATCATCACTGGACGACGTTAGGCGCTTATTATGCTTATGTGGATTGGGCAAAAAGTATGAAAATCACTCCAATTCCAATGAAACAGTGGAAGAGAGAAGTTGTGTCAAAAGATTTTCTAGGAACAGTGTATTCCAAAGTGAATCAAGCACCATCTGCCGATACGATTGAGTTTTGGACGAGAAAATCAGGGGAAAAGTATGAAGTGATTTACGATATGGGACAAAAGAAATCCAATTTCCTTTATGAGAGAAGTTATTTGAAGAAAAAAGATAAATATAGTGCTTTTTTAGATGGAAATCATGCATTGACCGTAATTAAGAATAAAAAAGTGAAAAATGGAAAGAAATTAGTTATTATAAAAGATTCTTATGCCCATAGTTTTGCACCGTTTGTGGCTAACCACTTTGAAGAAGTGCATTTAATCGATCTCCGTTATTTTAATATGGGAATTAAGAGTTATATCAAACAGCAAGGCATTACTGACTTTTTAATGCTCTATCATGTGATGAGTTATGCAAAAGATATTCATACGATTCAATTGACAAAATAGATCGTATTTTGTTATAAAATTATGAATAAGAACAAAAAAGGATCTTTTCAATGGTTTTCCTTTATGTTAATATGAAATATACGGAGAAAGTTTTTAGAAAGAAGGAACAAAATGATACAGAAAAAACAAAATAATATTCATGTAATTGGACATAAAAATCCTGATACAGATTCTATTTGCTCCGCAATTGCTTATGCAAACTTAAAAAATCATATTTCCGATCAGAAATACGTGGCAAGTAGAGCTGGGCAGATCAATAATGAAACTCAGTTTGTATTAGATTATTTTAAAGTAAAAGCACCAAAATATATACCAGATGTAAGACCACAAGTACAAGATATTTATGTTCGCGAAACAGAAGGAATCTCTAACATGATGTCTTTAAAGAAGGCATGGGATTATTCAAGAGCAGAAAAGATTGTAACACTTCCTATTATTAAGGAAGATAAAACATTAGAAGGTCTTATTACAATTAGTGATATCGCAACTGCTGATATGGATGTTTACGATGCAGCTGTGCTTTCTAGAGCCAAAACACCATTCCGCAATATTGTAGAAACATTAGGCGGAGAGATGATCGTTGGTGATATTGAAGAAATATATGAAAAAGGAAAAGTAATTATCGCTGCTGCTAATCCAGATGTCATGGAAACTTATATTGAAGCAGAGGATATTGTTATTTTAGGAAACCGTTATGAATCACAGCTTTCCGCCATTGAAATGGGTGCGAAATGCTTAATCGTTTGTATGGGTGTGACAGTTTCTCAAACAATTCAAAAACTTGCACAAGAAAATAATTGTTCTATTATTGTAACACCATATGATACGTATACTGTTGCAAGACTTATTAATCACAGTATGCCAGTTGGTTACTTCATGACAAAGGATAATTTAATTTCCTTCCATATGAATGACTTTACAGAAGACGTACAAGTGGTAATGGCAGAGAAACGTTTCCACGAGTTCCCTGTGCTTGATCAAGATGAAAAATACGTAGGAATGGTTTCTAGACGTTCTTTAATTTCTATGGAACAAAAGAAATTAATTTTAGTTGACCACAATGAGCGTTCACAGGCAGTAGATGGTTATGAGACAGCAGAAATTTTAGAAATCATCGATCATCATAGAATTGGTAGCATTGAAACAGTAGGGCCAGTTTACTTTAGAAACCAGCCAGTTGGATGTACTTGTACGATTGTAACACAGATGTATCGTGAAAATAATGTGGAAATCGAGCCACATATTGCAGGACTTTTATGCTCTGCGATTCTTTCTGATACATTGATGTATCGTTCCCCAACTTGTACACCACTTGATAAGGCTACAGCCGAAGAACTTGCTAAAATTGCAGGAATTGATGTGGAAAGCTATGCAAAACAGATGTTCAAAGCAGCAAGTAATTTAAAAGATAAGACAGCTGAAGAAATTTTCCACCAAGACTTTAAGAAATTTGTCGGTGGAGATACAAACTTTGGTGTTGGACAGATCAATGCTATGAGCGATGAAGAATTACAAGAAATCAAAGCGGTTCTTTTACCATATATGGAAGAATCCTTGGCGAAATATGGAGTAGAGATGTTATTCTTTATGCTCACAAATATTTTAGAGGAATCAACAGAATTAATTTTTGTTGGAGAAAATGCCCCAGCAACAATTGAAAAAGCATTCCATGTACAACCTGGAAAAGATTCAGCACTTTTAGAAGGTGTTGTATCTAGAAAGAAACAGTTAATTCCTCCAATGATGGCATTATTCCAATAATGTTATGGAAAACTGAAAATAATGAATAAAGTAGAAAAGTAGAGTCATATCATATGGCTCTATTTTTTTCTTAATATTAATATTAACATTGGAAGTAAATACAAGAAGGAAGTGAAAATAGGAGAAAACTAATAGTAGGAATTATTATTGTATATATAAAAAATATAAATATTGTGCAAAATGACGAAAAAATAATTTCCAATAAAAGGAAAGCTATTTTCTTTTTACGAGAAAAAAATAGGATGGAAATTTTGGGAAATTAGATTTTTATGAAAAGTTCCGAAATGATAAGAAAGGCCTTATTCGTGTATAATTTTTTATTGTACAATCTTGAGAAAAATAGTATACTATGCTTAGAAAAAGAGAATATGTTCAGGAAAAAGTACATACTTATTGAGAAAATAAGTCATAAAAGAACATAGATGATAGGGTGTTAAGTTAAAAAACGGAGGAGAAAATGGCACTTAGACGAGAAAGAATGCGATTAGGTGACCTGTTAGTGAAACAGAATGTATTAACAGAGGAGGACCTAGGGAAAGCATTACAAAAACAAAAAGGAAGCGGAAAAAAAATTGGGGAAGTCCTTGTTGATGAAGGATTTATCACAGAAGAAGCAATTGTTCAAGCGCTTCATATGCAGCTTGGTCTACAAGTAGTAGAACTGAATGGTATTACGATTCCAAGAGAAGTAAGAGAACTTGTTGGAGTAGAGCTGTTAAAGAAATATACAGTAGTACCGTTTGAAGTCGATCCTCATAACGCGAATATTTTACACCTTGCTATGGCTGATCCGATGGATATGGTTGCGATAGATGATATTTCCATTGTGACGGATATGCAGATTGAACCATTTGTAGCATCCGCAAGAGAAATTATGTCAGTCATCGATCGCTGGTATGGTGCCAGTGAGACGATGAGTCAGGCGATGCGTTTTACGCAAGAAAGAGAGGCGTTAAGGCGAACAACAGAAGAAGAGGAAGAAGTTGCCAATGTGGAAGATGCACCAATTGTTAAGTTAGTGCGTTCCTTAATTGAGCAAGCCATTCGACAAAGAGCCAGCGATATTCATATTGAAGCGTTGGGAGAAAGTGTAAGAATTCGTTATCGAATTGATGGTGTGCTTTCTGAGAAAATGGTATATGAAAATTCCTTATTACCAGCCATTTCGACTCGTATTAAAATTATGGGTGGGATGGATATTTCGGAGAAGAGAAAGCCTCAAGATGGGCGTATGAATATTATCGTTGATCGAAGAGAGTATGATATTCGTATTTCTTCCATTCCAACGGTTCATGGAGAAAAATTAGTTCTTCGTATTTCTTCTAAGATGAATATGAATCGAAATAAAGAAGAACTTGGTTTAGTAGGAGAAGAAAGAGAGCGTTTTGATAGAATGCTTTCTAGTCCTTATGGAATTATCTTTGTAACAGGACCAACGGGAAGTGGAAAGTCCACAACCCTTTATACGGCTCTTTCCGAATTGAATACAGAAGCGGTAAATATTGTTACCGTAGAAGATCCGGTGGAAGCGGAGTTAGAAGGGGTAAATCAGATTCAAGTAAACAATCGAGCTGGTATTACGTTTGCCTCTGCTCTTCGTGCGATTTTAAGACAGGATCCAGATATTATTATGATCGGTGAGATCCGTGATGAAGAAACTGCCAATATTGCAGTGCAAGCATCGATTACAGGACATCTTGTTGTCAGTACGTTACATACAAATAATGCGGCAGGAACATTAAATCGTATGGCAGATATGGGAGTCGAACGCTACTTAATTGCCGATGCGGTTATTGGAGTTATTGCACAGAGATTGGTGCGAAGATTATGTCCACATTGTAAACGAAAAAAATGGGCGACAAGAGAAGAAAAGAGAATTCTTCGTATTCCAGCGGAGCAAGAAGTAGAGATTTATGAACCATCAGGTTGTAATTTATGTAACTATGTTGGATATTTTGGCCGAATTGCCATTTTTGAAATCATGGAAGTGAATGAAAAAATTCGTTCGCTGATTACAAAAAATGCTTCAACAGAAGAATTGATTCGTTGTGCAAGACAGTCTGGCATGAGAACCCTTCGAGAAAATGGGATTTTAAGTGTTTTAAATGGTACGACTTCTGTAGAGGAAGTATTAAGAGCCTCTTATGAACACGATTAATAAGAGAATACAAAGGAAAAAGAAAAGGAAACAAAGAGAAAGGAGCGAAGTATGATTCGTCTACTTCAAGATATTTTAATGGATGCCGTTCAAAAAAAGGCATCTGATATTCATTTAACAGTAGGGCGTGCGCCTACCTTTCGTATTGATGGTACTCTGATTCCTTTAGAGGAAGAACCATTAACGGCAGAGGAAATGGAGAAATTTTTCTATCCGATTATGAAGGAACAACAAAGAGAAGACTTGAATCAATATGGACAAGTAGATTTTTCCTATACACTGGGAGAAAATGGACAGTTTCGTGTGAATGTCTTTAAGCAAAAAGGGAAGTTAGCATCGGTTATGAGAATTTTACCAGTTAAGATTCCTTCCCCAAAAGATTTGAATTTACCACAATCCATTGTGGATATGATTCATAAAAAGAGAGGGCTTGTATTAGTAACAGGACCGACAGGAAGTGGAAAATCGACAACACTTGCGTCACTGATTCATTTGATCAACCAAACAAAACAAGAACATATTATTACGTTAGAAGATCCGATTGAATACATTCATCAACATGGAAAATCCATTGTAAACCAAAGAGAAATGGGTAGTGATTCTTTAGACTATGCCAAAGCATTAAAAGGGGCATTAAGACAGGACCCAGATGTTATTTTAGTCGGAGAGATGAGAGATCTAGAGACGATTTCTATTGCAATTACAGCGGCGGAAACAGGACATCTTGTTTTTTCCACCTTACATACCATTGGAGCAGAAAAGACAATCGATCGTATTATTGATGTATTTCCACCAAGTCAGCAGCAACAAATTCGAGTGCAGTTAGCAGCGGTATTAGAATGTATTGTATCCCAACAACTTCTTCCAAGGCAAGACGGTACAGGAAGAGTTGCTGCACTAGAAGTGTTATTAGCAACACCAGCGGTTCGAAATTTAATTCGAGAAGGAAAGACATTCCAAATTCCTTCTATTATGCAAACAAATAAGAGGCTTGGTATGCAAACAATGGATGATGCCTTATATGATTTATTTATGAGAAAAGTAATTACAGAAGAAGATTTACTCGCTTATGCCCAAGATTCTGTAGCAATGAATCGAAAAGTGGGATTTGATTTTTAAAATTCTAGAAAAAATTCTTTGTTGAGGGAAGATAAGTAATTATTTATTTTAAGGGTAAAAAAAAGGGTGTTAAAAAGAAAATTTAATAAAGAAGGTGAAAAGCGTGCCAGATTATTCTTATGTAGCAATAGATAAAAGTGGTCGGCAGAAGAAAGGGAAGATTGAGGCTTTGGATCGAAAACATGCCATCGATTTGCTTAAAAATGATGGAATGACGCCTATCAAGGTTTATGCCCAAGGTGCGTTCCAAAAAGAGTTGCAATTTTCCTTTGGAAAGTCTATTAAGCCAAGAGATTTAAGCGTTTTATGCCGTCAGTTCGTAAGTATCATTCAAGCGGGAGTTCCTCTAAAACAGGCGCTTCAAATGCTGTCCGAGCAGACGGAAAATAAAACATTGCGCGATGCTTTAATCGAGGTTTTAAATGAAGTGGAACGAGGAAATACCCTATCGGATGCGATGCGATTACAAAGCAAAGTATTTCCAAGTATTCTTATCGACATGGTGACGGCTGGTGAAGTATCAGGAAGTCTCGATTTATCATTTGCTCGTATGGCAGTTCAATTCGAAAAAGAGGCGAAATTAAAAGCGACGATTAAAAAAGCAACCATATATCCTATTATTTTAGTACTAGCTTCTATCGCGGTTGTGATTGTTATGCTTTTATTTGTCATTCCACAGTTTATTAGTATGTTCGCTGATATTGATATTGAAATGCCAGCATTTACAATGGCGGTTATGAATGCCAGTAGTTGGCTAGGAAGCCATTGGTATCTGATTCCAATTGTTGTTGTACTGACGGTCGGAGGTTATAAGGCGTTTTACCAAACCGAAGGTGGAAGAGAGAAAATTGATAAAATGAAAATAAGCCTTCCTTTATTTGGAAAGTTAACCGTAAAATCTATTTGTGCCCAATTTGCAAGAACAACAGGAACGTTAATGGGAACAGGAATTCCAATTATTAGCTGTTTGGAAATTATGGGACGAATTGTCAATAATGTTCATTATACAAGGGCATTAGCGGAAACGAGAGAAGAAGTAATGAAGGGGGTTCCCCTTTCTGAACCGTTAAAGGCAAGTGGTCTTTTTCCACCGATGGTATACCATATGATTCACATCGGCGAAGAAACTGGAAATATGGAAGATATGTTAGAAAAGTTAGCTGATTATTACGATGAAGAGGTAGAAATGACAACGCAGACCGTAATGGCAGCTATGGAACCACTCATTATCGTTGTTATGGCGGTAATTATTGGTGCATTAGTAATGGCAGTTGTTGCGCCAATTGGTACGATGTATCAAGGGCTTGATAATTTATAAAAATACGGATGTTTGATGGCAGCTTCGGGGGAAGGCCATTTTCATCATAGATTAAAAAAAATAAACCAAGATAAAACAAAGGATTAAGAAAAGGAGAGTAAATAATATGTTGAATTGGTTGAGAAAGAAAAAGAAGGACAATAAAGGGTTCACATTAGTGGAATTAATTATCGTAGTAGCGATTCTTGCTATTTTAGTAGGTATTTTAGCACCTCAGTACACAAAATACGTAGAAAAATCAAGAAGATCTTCCGATGTAAGTAACTTAGAGAGCTTAGTAAAAGCAGTGCAGGTAGCAGCGGCGGATACTGAAATTGATCTTCCAGCAGCTACTTATAAAATTACAATTGACAAAGATGGAACAAAAGTAACAAAAGGTGGAACTGCTTTAACAACTACAGATGAGCTGTATAAAGCATTAAAAGAGTATGCAGGTAATGAATTTGAAAAGACAAAATTAAAATCTACTCGTTGGAATAAAGTAGGAACTGCTAATAAGAATGAAATTTCAGCAGAAATTATAGTTAGTGATAATTCTACAGTTACAGTTACTTATGAACCAACTGATTTAAAAAATTATAGCGAAAAGAAATAGTTAAGCTATTATATCCCCCAGATTTTACGTACAAAAGATAACAAGATACAAAAGGAGAAGGAAATGAAGACTCTAGAACTTCATTTCCTTTGCCTGTTAAAAATAAGGTTTCTTGTTACAAAAGATAGTTTTTTTGAAAACTATTTTTTGCAACAAGAAAGTAAGTGATAAAAAAACAAGACGAAACGATAAAGTAGTAGTGATAGAAAGAGAATAGAACAAGATTCGGGAAAGGAAGAAACGATAATGGGTAAGATGTTAAGCATTGAGATGAAACGATCTCAAGTCCGCGTAATGTATGTGGAAGGAACAAAAAATAGAAAGAGAGTTTTGTCCTGTTTTCGCTTTGAATTGCCAGCAGGATTAGTAGAAGATGGATATATTGAAGATACGAAAGCATTAGGTAAAATTTTAAAAGAAGAACTTCAAAAAAGAAATTTATCGAAAGTAAAGAAAACTTATTTTTCTGTTTACTCCACTCGAATTGGGGGAAAAGAAGTTCAGTTGCCATACGTTCCTCAAAAGAAAATTTTAGATATGGT
Organism: Candidatus Scybalomonas excrementigallinarum; assembly: GCA_018710905.1. Lineage (GTDB taxonomy): Bacteria > Bacillota > Clostridia > Lachnospirales > Lachnospiraceae > Scybalomonas > Scybalomonas excrementigallinarum. Next base: position 11,105 of record DVIZ01000122.1, read on the forward strand.
AGAAGTAAATGCCAGTGAATATTTTCCTGTGGATATTAGTCAATATGTATTGGCGTATGATGTGCTTGATATTATAGAAGAAAAAGATGATAAAAAAACGGAGAAAAAAGAGAAGAAGAAAAAAAATTATCAATTAATGGTATATGCAGTTCCTCGTTCTTTAATGACTTGTTATCAACAAGTGGCAGAGGAAGCAGGGATTGAGTTAGTAGGGCTTAATTACTCCAATAACAGTGTTTATCAGATTATTCGGAAAAATTATGAGACAGGCGTTCATATGATGATGAAAATCGAAGAAAAAGAAACCGTTATTACCATTATGAGAGATGGTAAATTATCTCTGCAAAGAACGTTAAGTTATGGGATGGAAAGCGCATTAGAAGTGTTAGCTACTTATCCTATCTTTAAAGCGCAGGGGAATTATAGTAAATGTTGGGAGCTTCTTTTTAAGAAAAATTGTATTTATCCAACTCTAGATCCAGAAAAATTAGAGCTATATAAAGAGACGGATTTAGAAGAACTTTGGGAAGGAAAAAGAGAAGTAACCGAAAGCCTTCGATATTTAATTGGAAATATATCAAGAATTATGGATTATTATATTTCAAGAAATGTAGGAGTGGAATTTGATTCCATTAGTTATGCAGGGCTTGGATGTGAGGTAAAAGGGTTAGGAGAACTGTTCACGGAAGAATTAGGACAAGCTGTTTTACTAGTAAAAGAAGTCGTTGGTGTAAAATATGATACATCGTTATCCGAACAAAAAGATTATGTAGGCGTATTTTTAGCAGGAATTGGAGGCGTTAACTCTCCTGTTAATATTATACGAAATGATGAAAAACAAAGGAAGAAACAAAAAGAAAATTTAAATGGAGCATGGCTGATTTTTGGAGCGGGAATTGTCGCTTCTTTCGCCCTTGCTGGAACGAGTATGATTACCTACAATATTCAAAAAAAGGAACAAGCTCGTTTAAATCAAGAAATTTCCTCAATACAAGACGTAGAAGATATTTACCAACAGTATATGGAAGAAAAGTCTTTACATACCCAATTAGAAGATCTTTATCAATATACGACAACTCCAAATGAAAAACTCCTTTCCTTTATAGAAGAGTTGGAAGCGAAGATGCCTTCTTCCATTCGTATGGATAGTTTTTCTTCTACAGGAAGCGAAGTGAACTTTACAGCAAAAGTTTCCACAAAAGAGGAAGCAGCAAAAGTATTGATAGAATTACGGACATTTGAAAGTATTCAGTTGATTTCTACATCTGGAATTACAGAAGATGAAAATGGAGAAGTGTCATTTACTGTGACCGCAAATTATGTGAATTCATCTAGTATTACACAAGAGTTGGAAGAAGCACAATAAAAAACAGAGGATAAGGAGGAAAAGTATGCATGGCATCTATGACAAACAAAGATAAAAAATTGCTAATAAGTTTTCTTGGAGTCGTTTTTTTGGTAGCAAGTTTCTTTTTTATCTATCAGCCATTTCATGAGAAAACAAACACAATTAGGCAAGAGAATATACAAAAACAAGAGGAACTCGATCGATTAAAAGGGCTAGAAGAAAAAAGAGATTATTTTGTATCCGAAACCGAGCGAATGAAGAGTGAATCGGAGCAGTATCAAGCACAGTTTCCAATTGAAATCCGTGAAGAAGATGGAATTTTATTGGCAAGAGATATGGAAAAAAAGATGGATATTTCCATTACGGATGTGCAATTAGGCACGAAAGAGTTCGTCTATGCTAGTGATGGAACGCTTCCGGTGGAAGAGGAAGAAGACCAAAAAACGTTGGCAGAGCAAAATGGTCAAGCGACACAAGATAGAATTAATGAGATTGAAGGAAATGTAGAAGAGGATTCAAGTTCAACAGCGGTACAACAATATACGAAAGATGCGTTAGCACTTTATCGCACACAAGATAGAATTCAGTTTTCTATTACTTATAAAGGACTAAAAGATATGATTCAATATATGAACCGTCTTTCAAAAAGAACGATAGTGAATAGTGTAAATTTGAATTATGATAGCTCTACTGGTCAGTTAACGGGTGATGCAACACTTGATTTATTTACATTAGAAGGTGTTGATGGAACTTATGAAGAACCAAATGCAGGGCAGATAAAACAAGGAACGAAAAATATATTTGGAACGATAGAAAACAATAAAAAATCAAAAAAGAATGAAAAATAATCTTCTACAAATAAACAGTGCAGAAATGATAATAGAGAAAAAATAAAAGAGAAAAATACGTTTAGAGGGTAGAAGAAAAAACTACCCTCTATTTGTTTCTCATTGTTTTCATCGTGATAGAGAAGGAAAAATGGAGAAAGGAGAGAAAACGTGACGAGAAAAAAATCGAGGAGTCCATGGTTATATAAGGCAAAGAGAGCCAAAGAAGATGAAAGAGGAATCAGCCTGCTTGAAGTGATCATTGCTATGAGTATATTTGGAATCGCTGCTATTGTATTATTACAAGGATTTGTAAGTGCTGGTAAGATTAATAAAAAGTCACAGGACTATTTGATTGCATCAGAACTGGCAGAAAATGTGATGGAAGAAGTGAAGTCAAAAAGTTTAGAGAAGGTTTCATTAGCTTTTAATTATCCGATTGATTTACAAAAGGATGGGAAGAGTCGTTTTCATTTTCTAGAAGGAAGAGAATCCGAAATTAACGCCCAAGGTGGTGTTACGATTCGAGAGTTAATAAAAAATAATTCCAAAGAATTTCAGGCGGTTAGAAAGTATAGACAAGGAGTCGTGAATGAAGAGCAAGTGACAAGCTCTATTTTATCAAAAGATGAAGGGAAAACTTGGGAGTTTGTTCCAAAAACGACAGGGGAAGAACGCTCTAAGTATTATTTTGAATTGAAAAATGTAACGGAAAAAAATGAGACATATGATATTTTAGTTCAATTTGATGGAGGACAATCTTCTGGATATAAAAAAGAAGAAAATAATTCGTTAGCAGACGATGAGAAAAATGATTTTTTAGCGCCGAATATTGAGCAACTGGATACGAAAGAGAACGCTTTTTTAATTATGGAGCAAAACTGGGATCGAGAGGCTGTTCAGTCACAAATGCTCGATCGGCAACAAGAATATGCAGTAAAACGTTGGGAGTATGATAAACATGTTTATGAGTCACAGACACCAACGCCAACGGTTCCATTTGAAGACGTATATGGAGAAAGGCCAACAGGACTTTCTTATGATGAAGTATGGAGCCATACGAAGAGAAAGTTAGTCGTATCGGTAAGTGAGGATAAAGGTGTTGTAAAAGCAATTGCCCATTACTATTTAGATGCCAGTGAGTATAGTGATGGTACGAAATATGGCTCTATGGATTTATATAAAAGTGATCCAAATGGACAGACAGATATGGATTTTTCAAAGTTAGAAAGTCTTCCGATTACTTTTTTTTCCACAGAGGTAGGAAAGAGTCTAAAAAATATTTATATTTTTTACTATCCAAACTATGATGTTCTTGATGAAGGGATATTAGATAGCATTGTATTTGAAAATAAGCAAAATTTACCAATCAATCTCTATGTGGTAAAACAACAAACAGTAAGACAAGTTGGAAATAGAGAAGTAACGGTTCCATCAAGACAGGAAGAAGAACAATATAAAATGGATATGACGATTTTGGAAACGCCTTCTTTAAATAATTACAATAACTGGTTTGTAAATAGTGGATTGTTTAAGGCAAATACGATTCTATTAACGAATTTAGATCAGGATATTAGTACAAGTAATGTAGATGGTAGAGCCCAGTTACGCCAGATGACTTTGCGGTTTTCCGATGCCAATACGAATCGTTCGTTATTAGGAAGTGGTGCAGAGAAAATATTAAGATTAAATGGGCTGGATGATAAGGAATTAAAAGATCGTATTTATGAAATTAAAGTGAAAGTATATAGAGCAGGAGCTTCAGAAAAAAATTATGAAGGAGTAAAACCAATTGTCACATGGGAAAGCTCCAAAGATAATTAAAATAGGAGGACATATGAGACGAAGAATACGGCGATTATATCGATTGGAAGATGGTTTCTCTATGATTACCGTTCTTGTTGCCATTGCTTTTATTGGAATTATGGCTATGATGGTTTTATCGATTTCCGCGATTAATTTTCGAATGAAAGCGACAAATATAAAAGGGCAGAGTAGTTTTTATATAGCGGAAAAAGCATTGAATGAGATTAAAGCGGGCTTGCAATCGGATGTAGGAGAAGCTATGTCGAATGCCTATGTCAAAGTATTAGAAAATTATAATGTAACCGACAATACGGCAGGAGAGAGTTTAGACGGACAAAGACAAAAAAAGTTTAAACAATATTTTATTGAAACATTAGAGGAAGACTTAAAAGGGCTACAAGTCAATACTTATAATATGAATAAAATAAGAGGGTATGTGGATTTATTAAAAGAAATGAACAATGATCCGAATTCACAGGGAGAATTAAAAATTGTAAATACTGACAATCGAGAGCCAGTGATGACCGTAATCAAAGATGAAAAAATTGTATTGAAGAATTTAAAAGTGCTTCATATCGATTCTACTGGACATACCTCTATTATCGAAACAGATATTGCATTGTCTGTGCCTGAGGTAACATTTCCAACGCCATCCACTCTTCCAGATGTTATGAATATGATTGTTGTTGCCAATCAAGGAGTCTTTTGTGTTGGCGGATTAGCAGGAAGTGATAAAGAAATTTCAATTAAAGGGAATGTATATGCTGGTTCTCAGTTTGTTGTAGAACCTCATACAAACGTTTCTTTTACCAATGGAGAAAGAGTGGTAACAAGCGGAAAGGTGAACATAGGAAATAACGCTTCATTTAAAACTTCTTATCAGATGGCTCTTTGGGCAGAAGGAATTGATGTATCCTCAGCAACGGTAGAGTTAAATGGAGCCACCTATATTGCAGATGATCTTACTGTAGAGAGAGGAACAAACATTGGGAGCAATATTACGATCAATGGAGAGTATTATGGATTTGGTTCTGAGCAGTCTGCAAAAGAATCCTATTTTCATCAAGTAGGATTAAAATATAATGATAATAATGCAGTGGATACCAATAGTTCGATTATTATCAATGGAAGGAATACAACCATTGATTTATCCAATGTGGATCGATTCATGATTGGTGGCAATAGTTATATTAGTAAACCAGTATCTACAGGTTCGAATGATGATGGATTACTTACAGGAGAAAGTCTCAATATTAAAGGAACTCAAATTGCTTATTTAATGCCTGCTTCTGTCATTGGAGATGGAACAGGAAAAAATCCGATGACTTTTTCTGAATATCAAAATACATTAAAGAATGGTGTGCTTCCTGTGGATTTAACACAACCGATTGCAGAATGGGATGGAAAAACATTAAGCGATTTTGGTTTAGATAAAACAAATCCTTATTCTATTGTGACGTATCCGATAGGAAATGGAGAAGGATTCGTCTATGTTTACTTGAATTTTAAAACAGGAAACGATGCCTCTAAATTTTTTGATTGGTATTATAATGAGAATGAAGATAGAAAGAAACAAATCGATCAATATTTAAACTTTTATTTAAGCAATGATGGAGTAAAGATTAAAAATAAAGATGCTTTTTTACGTTTTGTTACAAATGGAAATGTATTTGGTTATAGCAAAGGAAAAGGTAGTCTTTTAACGCCAAATGAAGATGAGCTTGATCAAGATTTATTATACGAGCAAATCAATTATCAAAATACGTGGTATTCTTTAACAAGAAAAATGATACCAAATTTTGATATGTTAAGCGAAGAAGAGAAAAAACCAGAACGTCAAGTATTTGAGAATTTAATTATTGATTCTATGTTTGATGAGATGACAAACAATGGAACAGGAAGTATGGAGTTTCAAACAGTCGATGAGAAACAACAGCCGATCAAAGCCATTGTTGTAAAAAATAATTCTGAGTTTGTTATTACAAAAGAGGTGGCAGAAGAACTTCGTCTCTTAATATGCACAGGGGATGTAAGAATAGAAAAAGATGTAGACTTTCAAGGGATTATTATGACAAAGGGAACGTTAACAATTGAAAATGGTGCTACTTTAACATCAACACCAGTTGAAGCATCTTTATTATTACAAGCATCTTCTGAAGATAAAAAATTAGCGCTTCTTTTTTATGATGGAGAGCAGTATGCCATCGGTAATAGTACAGGAAATTCGAATCAAACGGGAGAGAGTACAACCTATCAATTAGAAGATTGTATTACTTATGAAAACTGGAAAAAACGATAGAACGGAGGAAGAGATGAGAAAAAATGACGGTTTTACATTAGTTGAGCTTATTGTTACTGTAGCTATTATGACCGTTCTCATCGGTTTTGTAGCTCCTTCCATCAATAGCTTATTAGGCTTTGAAGCACAAAAAGCGACAGGTAGAGTGACAGCGGCTCTTGATAACACAAGAGTACAGGCAATGAATCGCCTTGTAGGAGAAATGAAACTGGAATATAAAGAAGGACAGGGATATTATATAACGGAATATCTTGATTTAGGAAAAGACAGTCGTAAAGATTCTTATGAACAGCAAGAAGAAAAAGTGGCTTCAAATAAAGTGCGTATCCGCTATAAACTGAGCGATAAAGCAAATCCAATTGAAATGAAAGAAGAGTCAGATAAAAGTTTAATTTTAACTTATAATCGGGAAACAGGAGGGTTTCGTCCTGTCCAAACTTCTGTTATGTTACCAGATGAGGTGTCAGAATCGTTACAAAAGAATGAAGACATTCAATTTCATGATGGAACAGGGTATTGCGAATGGATTGAGATTCGGTGTGGATTGCGAACAAGAACCATTTATTTAAAGCAAGAAACAGGTGGATATGAGGTAAAAGTAAATTAAAATTAGGCAATAGAACATGGAAAAAAGAGAAATGTGGAGAGATACCAATGAAAGACTGTGAGAAAGGATTTACACTGATTGAATTAGTGATAGTAATCGGCATTATAGCTGTATTTAGTGGTGTAATTTTCCAAGTGATAGCCACCACATCTGCCATGATGAGGAATACATCTGCAACGACAAAAAGGCAAATGGAAATACAAGAGATTGAAAATAAGTTAGAAGCTCTCCTTTTAAAAACAAATAAAAAAATATATTATGCCTATGGAAGTGCAGATGGAATTTTAGGGGAGATAAAAGAAGGAGAGATAAAAGACGAAGATAAGAGTTTATATTTAGTGAGTCAAGAGGAAGAAAATTCTGCAAAAGAAGAAACATTAGATGTCATCACTTGGGATCAAAAGGGAAAAACTCTTATTTATGAGCAGATAAAATTGTTGAACGGTCAAGTGATCAATCGAATAAAAGAAACGCTCGCTTTTCATGTGATACAATTTCAAATCGATCTTTCGGGTATGGAGGATCATCTCGTGTATTTTTATGTAAAAATAGAAAAAAGTGGAAAACAATCGGAAGCAAAAAAAAGTATTTACTTAAGAAATTCAGTAGTGAAAGAATCTCCATTTTAAGATAGAAAAAAGGAGTTGATAAAATGAAAAAAAAGAAAAGGCTGTTTTTATTATCAGGAATCGTTTTTGTATTTGCTTTCATATTTCTTGTTACAACATTTGTCCAAACGATGATAACAGTAGAGGCCTCCTCTATGATGCCAGGAATAGAGACAATTGTAGGAAAGAATTCGAAAGAAGATCCTTTTCGAATTTTAGAAATTACAGAAGATGAAAAGAAAACAGAGCTTGGCTATTATGTAGCAGGAGAAGAACCTTATATAAAAAATTATACGTATGATGGAAAAACATTTTCCTCTTTAGAAGAAGGGTTAAAAGCAATTGAAAATGAGGAAGAAAGAAAAGCATTTGCAGAAGCAAAAGATTATTTAGGACAAATTAGCAATATGATTGGAGATGACCCAGAGAAGTATCCTTTAACCTATGAACAATACCAAGAAAAATATTTTTTAAATGGTAGCGACAACGTAGCAGATTGGAAGGAAGTGACTCTAGATAAAAGGCAGGTTGCCAAAATAAAAGGAGTTTATGAAAGCAATAAAGAGAAAACGGGGGATTATACAAAAGGAGAACAAAATTATTATCCCATTCGAGAAGATGTGGCTTCTGATCAGGATAAAGTAAAGTATCGAGAAAATATTGCCAGTTTTTCTTATACGGAAGGAATGGGAGCAGTCAGCCCTTATAACATAGAATTTGAAGCTGTGGATAGTGGACAAATCGAACAGTGGTTACAATCCGATCCAAAGGCCATTGCAGATGAATATGAGCAAGGATATGGTTTTTATATTAACGACTATCGTATATTAACGGATACTGTGGATAAAACGATGTTTCCAGGAGAAGATAACAGTGACAAAATTCTTGTATATCGTGCAGTACCAATTCAAGGATATCCTCATTACCGTTATGAAGCATTACAAAATCAAATGACTTTAGAAGAAGTAGAAAAAGCAGTCGTATCGAGTCCAACGAAGGAAGGCGATATTACAAAAACAAAAGGCACTTATTATTATTGGAGCGATGATGGGACTGGAAAGTTAGTAAGAGAAAATCTTTACTATATTCAAGGAAAAGAGCCGATAACCTATAAAGAAGTGTTGGCATTATCAAACGATTTGCCTTCTAATTATGAATATTATTACAAAGTAAAAAATGTGCTCTTTGCTTGTCGGTTAGGACATACAGGAAATGCCAATGATCCAGAGAGTTATGAATATTATGGATGGTATTATCCAAATTATCGCTCAGGGGAAGAACAATATATTTTAGTGGATGAAACTACAAAAGACTTAGCAACTTATTACATATCAGACGAAGAATATCATTTGACGAAGGGAACAGGAGATTATGATTTTGTTCCTGATGAAAACGCAGAAGAAGTGGCGGTTGAAGTGGATCATTTTTATTACCAAGGTGGATTTATTAATAATGAATGGTTAAAAAAATATGTATTTCATTTAGATCCAGGAGATGGAAGTATTGATTCTTCTCTTTCATTGGAAGAAAAGGAAGAGGCAAAAAAAGTTTTTGATCAATTCGATATTAAAATAACAGCAACAACAGCAAGAAAATTAGAATCTATGTCAAAAAGCCAACAGAAAACATTTTTGAAAGACTATGATCTGATTTATATTCATGATGGTATTAATGAAGAAGTGGCACAAGTCTTATCAGAAGATGCTCTACAAAAAGAATATGCTTGTATCATTCGAATGGATACGATGACTGAAAAAGAGAAGGAAACAATAAAAGCCACATTCTCTTATTATTATGATGATAGTGATTCTGATAAAAACTATGTGAAAGATAATGTATATTTTGTATCGGTAGGAGGAAGTAGTAAAGGGTATGGAATTTTTGATAATGATTTAAACAAATCCATTGTTGATATCAATAATGCCACTGCATTGAAAAACAGTGGGTTTCAAGAAATTATGGATTATATTGAAGAAGAAAATATTTATCGAAATATCGAAGGCTTAGAAGAAATTGAAGAAATTGTTTCAAGAGCAAAAGTAATAGAATATATTTTGAATTTCCAATATAAACGTGTAACTGTTGAGAAGAAGGAATTAAATATATTAGAGTTAGAGCCAGCGATTAGTGATGGAAGTGTGACACAGCAAAAAGTTGCGAATTGGTTAGGAATTGACTTAACAACTTCAGGTATCAAAATTAATATAAAACGTATGACGACTTCTGAGTTTATCGGAAAAATTGAAGATATCAATGGAATCTATGATTTAATTTATATCGGAGATAATTATCAAAAGGCCATCAGTCTAGGAGCGAGTGTATGGGGAATTACAACTCCAAACACTACATTGGTATATTCCCATACAGGTGGACAGTTTACACGTAGTAATAAGTTTGCAGGTATGCTTGATACTGAGAATGCCAATATTTCTACTGTGAAAATTCCGACTAAGATGTCAGGAAATGACTTGACGAAAAAAAAGATGAAGGAACTACAAGAATTTGTAAAGAGTGGATATCCTGTTATTATAGCAACAGGATTAGTAAATGGTAGTAAAATTAATGAAACAAAAGTTGATAATTCTTCTAATATTTATGAGCTACTAACAGATTTGTTGCCAGAAGAAAATGTATTAGTAGAAAATAAAATCGATAAAAATACGCTGGCTTTCTATACCAATTTAGAAAAACCAAAGATTTTATTTGAAAAAAATGGGCAGCCACCAAGTGCGATTGGAGATGCCAATGGACCATCCAATGAATATTTGAAAAAAAATGAACTAGAATATCGCTTTTCTATTCAGCATAATTCGGCAGCATCAATGACCTCAGCAACTTATCATTGTGAGTTGTTTGTAGATTTAAACGCAGATGGAGTTTTTTCAGAGGGAGAAAATAGTGCGGAAAATTTAAGAGATATTAAAATCTATGATGCCTATAATAATCAAGTATTAAAAGGAAAGGATGGTAAATATCATCTTAAAGTGAATACCCAGTATTATGTAACAAGAACGATACCGGATAATTATTATAAATTAATCCAATGGAAATTACAAATAACAAGTAATTTAGAAAATGGGCAGTATATTCGTGCATCAGAAACTGGATATACAAAAAAAGAGACACCAGAAGATAAAAAACCGACAGTTAAAGTATTACAAATTCACTCCGATCTAAATAAAAGTAATTACCGCCCATCATGGATATTAACAGAAGATCCGAATTATTATTTGAATTATATTAAAAAATACAATTTGCCAAATAAGTATAATACTTCTTATAAAGATACAGAGTTTTTTAATTTAATTCGAAGTTATGTTAAAGATTTTAATGTCGATATTACGACAATGGATGTGAATGAATATGCAAATTATTATCTTGGAAGAAGTGTCGATACTTCGGTAACAACAGCAGGACAAGATTGGTTAAGTCAATTTGATATGGTAATTGTAGGGTTTGCTGATATGCAAGATGATATTCCAACTCCAAGAGATTCAAGAACAGGAGAAGTGTTAACTTATCCAGATGAAGAAGATGGAGGAAAGATTGTAAACCGCAATCCAGTGGAAGGATTAGTTACGTATATTGAAAATGGAAACAGTGTACTGTTTACCCACGATACGACATCATTTACAAACCACCAGCAAACAGGTGCTGGGTTGAGTAACCTTGAGTTAAAATGGGGATATAATTTGAATAGCATTATGAGACCGCTTGTTGGAATGGACCGCTATGGGATTAAATCAAACAAGGTAGTGGAGGAAACTGGAGAGACTATTGGCTCCATTTTGAAAAAAGGACTGGCTTTACAAGGGGATGAACTAAAGAAAGTAGAAACGTATGCAAATGATGTAGTATATGTACCAGGAAGCAAGAGAACAAAAGCTTATCCAGATAGCCATGGATATAGTTCAGGGATTCTAGATTATTTGACAGGGGTTAAAACGACTACCGCAACACAAGTAAATGAAGGTTCTATTACGGAATATCCATTTAAAATTGATAAAACGTTGTCCGTATCATCTACTCATGCTCAATATTATCAATTAGATTTAGAAGCAGATGACGATGGAGATGGAATGAATGACATTGTTGTTTGGTATTGTTTAAATGGTGGAAGATATGGAAACTTTCCAAATGACGTTCGGAATCTATATTATTTATATAGTAAAGGAAATGTATTATATACTGGTGTTGGACATTCTAAGGTCAATAAAACAATGGAGAAAAAATTGTTTATTAATGCTATCGTAGCGGCATGGCGAGCTGGAAAATCAGAGCCAGAAGTAAAATTTGTGGAAGAGTTTAAAGTGAATTCCAATGAACAAACGGTAAAATATTATTCTACCGATGAAAATAAACAAAGTGCAGTAGGGAATATTATCAATAATAATTTAGAATTATATGTAACGATTGATGATATTAAAATGATTCCTGGAAACTCTGAAAATACAAGTTCTGATTTAGAGATTGAATTTTATATTTCTGATCCAAATGGAAGCGTAGTAAGTGGATTAGGAGAAGAACCTGTAAAGAAAATTAAAGTTGATTCTGTAGTGAAAAAAATAAACTCTGGTACCGCCAAGTGTGAACAAACTGCAGATGGTTCATGGAAAGTAGAAAGTGGAAATGTTTATCAAGTGCTAATCGATGATATTACACAGTATGTAGAAACTGGAAACGGTTATGAAACTCCAACAATTTATGCAAAAGTAACATCCAATTATCAATATTATGGAAAACGAGAAGTTTCTTCTGGCTATGCAAAAGTTAAGTTATGGAGAAGACAAATATTTGATTTGGATTAAAAAGAGTAAAAATAGAAAAAGGGGCTGTCATTTTTTGACAGCTCCTATCTTTATTCTCGTGATTTTTTATGAAGTTTTTTGCAGTCATACATTTTTTTATCAATGAGAGGGAGTATTTCATCAAACGTGATCGTACTTCCTTGTTCTACATAAAGGATACCATAGCTGATGGAGAGAGGATATTCCTTATCGAGAGAAGAAAGTGTTTGATTGACTTGTTCCATTTTAAAATGTGCAAATTCTTCTTGGCATTTTGGAAGAAGTAATAAAAATTCATCTCCTCCAAAACGGCAAAAAATATCAGTAGAGCGGATATTATACTGGATAGTGGATACAACAGTACATAGATAATCATCCCCTGCCATATGACCAAAGGTGTCATTTACATATTTTAAATGATCAACATCAATGCTAATAATAGAATAACCATATATATTAGTAGAGTGTTTATTCATATATTCAATAAAATAGCGGCGATTATAAATACCTGTTAATGTATCCCGATAAGCAATATCTTGTAATAAATTCTTTTTTTCTTTTTCCGCTGTAATATCTGTCAAATAGTATACAATAGTGTCCGTATGATTCCAATGCCTTGGAAATCCTTTTATAGAAGTATAAGTAGTAGAAAATTTACAATAATATTCAAAGTTGAAATCTTCTTTTTCATCGGAAAAGGAGCGGAGTTGTTCTAACAGTATACAGTCCCTTCTACAAAAATTCGGATTTGTTTCGGAATGAAAAAGGGAGGATTTTGCGGAATCATTCACATGAATAAATTGCTTCGTATGAATATCTAAAACAAGAATCCAATTATCTTGAACATTCGTAATTAATTCAAATAAAGAAAGTGTATCTGATAAAGAAACAGCCTGTTCTTGGAGTAGGGATTCACGCTCTTTTAGTTGCTGAATCATCGTGTTGAAATGAGTGGAAAACTCGCCTAAGAAGTCAATATGTTGTGTATAATCTCCATTAGCAACTTGGGTCGTCTGCCATGTAAGATGGTTAAGAACCGAGTGTAACTCTTTTAAAGGACCAGCAAAAAAATTATTGCGATTTGGCATAGGTGCTTTGAGATTTCCTTGACAAATAGCAGTTAAAAATTCATAAGAATCATATAAAGAAGTAGATAAGTATTCGATCCCTTCTTTTAGAGTTTGTAGTGATTCAGAAGAAAAATTCATTTCTTTCAATTCTTTGCTCAACGGCTGATGTTGAGTAATTCTCACTAATTCTTCAATAAATGGTTGTAAACTTGTATCATCCATATTATGACTCCCTAGATTCGTTTAAAACTTTAGCTTCAAAACGACAGACGCGAGAACCTGTTGCCCAGCAGTCAATTTCTCGTACGCAATAGTTATGTTTTGTATAACATGTGAGAATTCCTTTTAACAATCCTTCATCATAATGACAAACAGTGTCCCCAATGATAGGAAGCCCTGAACAATCCAGATCTTCGCTAATGGTCAAAATAATCGTGCCAGATTCAGCGTCGAATTGTTCACATCGTAAAATTCCCATCTCATATTGTGATAACGTAGTTTGAAGATGTTCAAAAAATTGTGGCATAGGCAATGTTAAATCAAGCATATTTTTTGCAAACTCCTTTCCCGCTCGTTCGCCTGCATTGCGGAAAAGTTCAGCTGCTTGTTCAGAACCGAATTGCTTTGTAAGCTCTTCCTTTAAGCTGTATTCAAATAAGCGATAGATAAAAACGGGAACTTTAGAACCTAAATTTTGTCTTCCCTGCTCAATATTTCCTAACAAGTCCCATAACAAGTATTCTTTTTGGTTTGATTCAAAAAAATTAGACATATATTTCACCTAATAGACCATAATATTGCTTATATTTGTGATATAAGAATATTAGACTTTATCCTTTCAAGAAGTTCATTCTATTTCACCTGTTAATATTGCATCTATTAATTAGATGAAATAGAAAATTAGTTTATAACTCTATAATTATTTCTTTCTCTATATATAATATAATAATATAACATAATATATTAAAAATAGAAATAAATCAAATTTTCATTAGTGTCAATAATGAGAAAAGGGAGCGATTAAAAAAATAAAAAGGAACAAAGTGTGAATTGCACACTCTTATGATTTTAAGTCACTTATCGTAATGTACACTTTGGCTCTAAAAAAGGGTATTGACATTTTAAATATAGAGTGGTAATATTAATAACGTTGCTGTTGTCAAAACGACAAAAAATACAGAAAAACAACAAAAAATATTTTTTCTAATAAAAAAGAAAAAATAACTTGACAAATAAAACTCAATAAGATATACTAAATAGGTTGTCTGAGAGAAACAAAAACTGTGAAAAAAGTATTTTCACAGTCGCGGGCAGTCGTCATAAACTGATGCAAGCATCGTTCCTGACTCGTTGCCTTCGCGAAAATTGACAATTGAATAATAAAACAACCTTGAAAATTCCAAGAGATATAAAGATTGAACAATGTGAGAGGAATCTCACATTCGCGGATAGCGTCAAATAGAAATGCAAGCATTTCTGCTTGACTTGTATATTGCGCGTAAATCAATCAATGGACAAGTGTCCAACATTCTTGGTCGTTGAGAAATCAACAACCCAAACACAGTAA
>DVIZ01000123.1 GCA_018710905.1 Candidatus Scybalomonas excrementigallinarum
AAATATTGGAAAGAAATGATACGATTAGAACCATTTCATGATATCTATGGTGACATAAGGCTGACGCAACAAGATATTTCAATTGATCATTTTGTACCTTGGTCTTATGTGGCACATGATGAATTTTGGAATTTGCACCCAACAACAAGAAGTATTAATAGCAGTAAAAATAATTCTTTGCCAGATTGGAACTGTTATTTTATGAAATTATGTAATATAGAGTATCAAGCGTTGCAAATAACAAAGAAATATCCAAAGATGAGAAATGAATTTGAACGATGTCTAAAAGAGCATGTGAATAATTCAGATGTGTTAATGAAGTTATATCAAACAGAGTTATCGAAAGAAGAATTTTCCAATCGGTTAGAAGAAGTGATATCTCCAGTTTATATGGCTGCATATAATATGGGATTTGGAGTGTGGAAATTATAAAAAATACAAGCGCATGATAGTTGTTTTTAGATCTTTAGTCATGCGCTATTTTGTTCAAGATGACATAAATATACTCTTGGAGGAAGAGACTTTGCATTTTTGATCTTTGATATAGATTTTTGATGGAGTAGGGGATTTGGTTTTGCGTATTCGATACTTAGATAATAATGTAAAGATGTTCCTTCTTCCACAAATGCCTTGTTAGGAATGATATAAAATGTAACGACTTGTTAAATGCAGTTCTTATGCAAGAGCTTGAACTATTAAATAGAATGTTGTATTATCATAATGATTTAATGACACTTTTAAAAAGTTCTTTAGAAAAACAATAGGGCATGGAATCAGAATACGAAGGTGTTCAAAAGTTTTTTATATATAAGCAAAAGAATCTATTATAGTAAATACTGATAAAACATCGATAGAAATGGAGTGGATTTTCGATACTACAGTTCGAGAAAAGCTTGATAAATCTATCATAAATAATGAATGGGGGTAATATGAAAACAATACAAGTCGTAGCAGCAATTATAAAAGAAGGTAATAAAATATTAGCAACCCAGCGTGGATATGGAGAGTTTCAAGGAGGTTGGGAATTCCCAGGAGGAAAAATAGAACTAGGAGAAACGAAAGAGGAAGCACTCATTCGTGAGATAAGAGAGGAATTGGATACCGAAGTCATTGTAGAAGAATTATTTGACACGGTAGAATATGATTATCCAAATTTTCATCTCTCTATGGATTGTTTTATTTGTTCTATAAAGACAGGCAACTTTGTGTTGAAAGAACATCAGGAGGCCAGATGGTTAACAAAGGAAACATTAGATAGCGTGGAATGGTTACCAGCGGATCAAGGATTGATTGAAAAATTAAAAGAATATTTATAAATAACGATAGAAAAGAAAAAGGGGAGCAAGAGCTCCTCTTTTTAATTTTAATTACAAGGGATGTGAACAGCACCAGTCGTTCGGATATTGATAGGGTACACATTTTCTTCGCCAACAAATGCTGAAATATAACGACGATAATTTTCTGTTTCCCTTTCAGGAATAATACACATAATAACTCCTGCAAATCCACCCCCATGCACGCGACAAACTCCAGCGTTGATTTTTTTAAGAAATCTATTTGATAGTGCTAAAGTTAAAGATACTTTTTGTTCCTGATAGTTTTGAAGAGAATAACAGTTTTGTAGCAATTCCCATGATGATATGCCAGATTCTTTTATGCAACTGAGCAGTTCAATCAATCTATGATTTTGGATTGCAGTCACAGCTTGTTCTACTCGTTCATTTTCTTCAAAAAAATGTAAAGCTCTTAAGATTGCCCTGTCGTTTGAAATTTTGGAACAACCCGAAAGTAAAGATTCGATTGTTGTCTCATGCAATAAGGTAACGCCTAATGCTTTCGCGACTTGTGCCATTTCATTAGGAATTTCAGAATATTCATGACCTAAGTCGGCGTGATTTTTTCCAGTATTTACAATGACTAGCTGATAACCATAATCATGAAATGTGAAATTTATTTTTTGGAAGTAAGGTTCTTGAGTATTAGAAAAATCGAATAAAACAGTACCACCAACAGCACAAGCCATTTGATCCATCATACCAGATTCTTTTTTCCAATAAATATTTTCTGCATATTTGCCGATTTTAGCATAATCAATATAGGTCATTTTATTTTCATTAAAAAAATAGTTGATAATAGAGCAAATCAGCATTTCAAACGATGCGGAAGAGCTAACTCCTGCAGCAGCAATCACATTTGTAGTAATGTAAGCATCGAATCCAGATACGTAGAATCCCATTTTTTGAACCCCTTCCAATAAGCCAGCTACAAGAGATACTGTACTGGGTATTTTATCAATACGATTCAAATTAGATAGTTCTACAATAATTTCGTGTTCATATCCTTCACTAGTAATACGTATGAAATTACTATGATTTGGATAGGCAGCTCCTATTGTATCCATATCAATACTTGCAGCAAGTACTTTTCCGCCATTATGATCGGTATGATTCCCAATAATTTCTGTTCTACCTGGTGAAGTAAAGAATTCAGCTTTTTCATGATGATAGATTTGAGAAAAACAGTTTGCAAGGTGTTCAAATCGTTTTGTACTAATATGAGTTTCTCCATAAATATCTTGAAGAACTTTTGGATTTGGTAGATTCATTTTAATACCTCCATCTCATTGTGATATCTCTATTATATCGTTTGAAAAAAATAAGTCCTTAATAATTCAGCGCATAATAGGTAAAATCTTGTGGAAATTTTGTATAATATGATAAAATATAAGTAGATTATTGAGATTAAGGAGAAGGACTGTGCAAATTATTACAAATCAGTTTCAAAAAGAAGTGAAAAAACATGGTAGTGATAAATTTCCTTTTTTAGTAAGTTATGAAAAGTTATCAAAATATGAATCAGGTTCTTTTATGTGGCACTGGCATCCAGAAATAGAAATTACTTATGTTAAAAAAGGTCAGATGTTATATAAGGTGAATCATTCCAGTTATTATCTGAAAGAAGGAGATGTCTTGTTTGAAAATGCAAATGTTCTTCATATGGGAAGTATGGAAAATATGCAGGATTGCGAATATATATCCATTACATTTTCACCAAAACTTATCTATGGTTTTTTTGAAAGCTCTATTTATTCTAAGTATGTAGAGCCGATCATACAAGATTTTTCTTTATCAGCAATTGATATTGAAGGTTCAGAAGAATGGCATCAGGAATTTTCAGCATTAGTTCAAGATATCATAGGGATAAATGAAAAGAAGACTTCCTTTTATGAGTTTGATGTGGTAATTAAATTGCAAGCTCTATGGAAACTTCTTCTTGAAAATTATTCTCCAAAAGAAAGTGGTACGTCTCGTAGTAAAGTTGAATATGAACGCATAAAAACAATCGTCACCTATATTGAGCAAAATTACATGAGAAAAATTACGTTAAAGGATATTTCTATTCATCTTCATTTATGTGAGAGTGAGTGTAGTCGATTGTTTAAACGGTATATGAATATTTCACTTTTTTCTTTTTTACAAGAGTATCGTATTGAAAGAAGTTTAGAATATTTAAGCAGGCAAGAATCGATTAGTGTTATTGCAGAAAAAGTTGGTTTTTCAGATTCTAATTATTACTCGAAAGTTTTTTCAAAGATTAAAGGGTGTAGTCCACAAAAATATCGAAAAGGATATTATGAGAAAGCGATAGAACTTAAATAGCCAAATGATCTATGATATAATTTACATAAAAGGCATAAGTCAAGTAGAAATGTTTACAGTTCTATTGGATGCGTCCACGAACGTGAGAAGTTTGCAAATCATGCTTCTCATCGTTTCATAAAACGAGAGTGAGAGAAAGGAGAACGTCGCTAAAGAAAAATAAGCAACTTTCATTTCTTTAGCAACAAAAATACAGATGAAAATTATTATTGTGGGCTGTGGAAAAGTAGGGAGCAGTCTTGCAGAACAATTAAATCAAGAAGGGCATGAAATCACAATAATTGATAGAGTACAAAGAGTGGTAGAGCAAGTTTCTATTAGTTGCGATATTATCGGTTTTGTTGGTGATGGTGTCAGTTATTCGATTCAAATAGAGGCAGGGGTGAAGGAAGCCGATTTATTAATCGCTGTTACAGATTCGGATGAGAAAAATTTATTATGTTGTCTTATGGCGAAAAAAGCAGGTGGCTGTAAAACAATTGCACGCGTTCGGAATCCTGTTTATTATAAAGAAATGAGGTATTTAAGGGAAGAATTAGGGCTTTCTATGATCATTAATCCAGAGAAAGCAGCGGCGCAAGAAATGGCAAAGTTAATTCGATTTCCTTCGGCTATTAAAGTGGATACGTTTGCAAAAGAGCGAGTGGAACTGCTACAAGTGAATATTCCTATAGGAAGTAAGTTGCATCAATGTGCCGTTATGGACATCGGAAAGCGAATAGGAGTTGATATTTTAATTTGTGCGGTGGAACGAAAAGAAGAAATTATTATTCCAACGGGAAGTTTCCTATTACAAGAAGAGGACAGAATTTCTATCATAGGTTCGTATCAGCAAGTATATCATTTTCTTCGAAAAATCGGTGTCAAAATACCAAAAGTAAAAAATGCCATGCTGATTGGAGGAAGCAGATTAGCTTATTATTTAACGGAGATGTTATTAGAATCTGGGATCCAAGTTCGGATTATAGAAAAAGAGAAACAACGGTGTGAAGAGCTGAGTGAATTGTTTCCAAAGGCAATTATTATTGAGGCAGATGGTACGGATAAAGATGTTTTAGAAGAAGAGGGGCTAAAGCGGATGGATTTTTTTGCTGCTCTTACCAATCTTGATGAAGAAAATATTATGTTAGCACTGTATGCAAAAAAATATTCAGAGGCCAAGGTTGTGACAAAAGTAAATCATTTGCGGTTTGAAGATGTGATTGAGGATTTAAATTTAGGAAGCGTCGTGTATCCGAAATATATTACGGCAAATAGTATTTTACAGTATGTGCGTGCGAGACAAAATTCCTATGGAAGTAATGTAGAGACGTTATATAAAATTATTAATAATCGGGCAGAAGCATTGGCGTTTCGAATTCGCCCCACTTGTTCGATTGTAGAACGGACATTTGAAGAATTACAGTTAAAGGAGAATGTGTTAGTTTGCTGTATTATAAGGGATGGGAAAGTGATTATGCCAAGGGGGCAAGATGTGATGAAAGTGGGAGATGTTGTGATTGTTGTAACAACTCATACAAGATTACATGATATCGAAGATATTTTAAAGGAAAGGTAGGAGAAAATCGTGAATTATGCTATGATTCGCTATCTTTTGGCGTGTGTGATGGGATTTGAAGCGCTTTTTCTTTTTTTGCCATGTCTTGTTTCTATTATTTATCAAGAAGAAACTGGATGGGCATTTTTTGTAACATTGGTATTGTGTTCGATGCTTTGGTTTATTGGAACAAGAAAAAAGCCAAAAAGTAAAGTGTTTTTTGCAAAAGAAGGTTTTGTAGCAGTAGCACTTAGTTGGATTGCACTGAGTGTGATGGGTGCGATTCCATTTTTTTTATCAAGAGAAATTCCAAGTTTTATTGATGCTTTTTTTGAGGCGGTATCCGGATTTTCCACAACAGGTGCTAGTGTATTAGATGATGTGAGTGCCTTATCCTATACAACGATCTTTTGGAGAAGTTTTACTTTATGGATCGGCGGAATGGGAGTTCTTGTGTTCATGGTAGCTATTTTACCGTTATCAGGAAGTTATAATGTTTTACTGATGCGAGCAGAAAGTCCTGGGCCATCCGTTGGAAAACTGGTACCAAAAGTTCGAACAACAGCAAAACTTTTATATGAAATTTATTTTTGTTTAACGGTCATACAGATAATATTATTGCTGTTAGGGGGCGTACCATTATTTGATGCGCTCATCATTAGCTTTGGAACGGCAGGAACAGGAGGATTTGGGTCAAAAACAGGTAGCCTAGAAGAATATTCTAGTTATGTGCAAGGTGTGACAATTGTCTTTATGATTCTATTTGGAATCAATTTTCGGGTTTATTACTTGATTTTAGTGAAGCAATGGAAACAAGCACTTCGTTGTGAAGAAATGTGGTATTATCTTGCCATTATCGCATTTGCGATTCTTGTTATTACCGTTGATATTCGTTCTATGTTTTCCAGTTGGACGAGTGCGTTTCATCATTCTGCCTTTCAAGTGTCGTCGATTATTACGACTACCGCTTATTCTACCGTAGATTTTGATCGCTGGCCATCTTTTTCAAAGGAGTTATTAATTGTACTTATGTTTATTGGCTCCTGTGCAGGAAGTACGGGAGGAGGAATTAAAGTTTCTCGATTTGCGATTATTATGAAAACATTTTTGAAAGAAATGTATCAAATGATTCATCCAAAAGGGGTTCGAGTCATTCGATTTGAAGGAAAAAAGGTAGAACATAATGTTTTGCGTTCCATTAATACTTTTTTTGCAGGGTATATTTTAGTGTTTGTAATATCGATCATTCTTATTGGACTTAATGATTTTGATTTAATAACGAATTTTACATCGGTTGTAGCCGCTCTCAATAATATAGGAGCAGGGCTAGAACTTGTTGGCCCAAAAGGGAATTTTGGAGATTTTAGTGTTATCGTTTGATATGTTAGCAGGCAGATTGGAATTGTTCCCGATGTTGTTGCTCTTTGTACCGTCTACTTGGAAGAAATAAAAAAGAATATGAGAAAATGATGAGAAATATCTTGAGAATTAACATATAAGTGTTTGTACATAAGTGTTAGCAATAGAAGGTTTAAATATTGGAAATATAAAAAACTCTCGTTGAAAGAAAGTTTTCTTGCAACGGGAGTTTTTTGATAGGAAAAAGAAAGGTTAGTTTAGAATGTACTTGCTAATTCTTTCGCCTGTTTTTTGCCTTCTTCTACAACTTCGCCAGCTTTTTCAGGCATTCCGTCAAGATTTTCAAGGGCAATTGTTTCCATATCTGTAATTCCGAAGAATCCAAAGATTGTTCTTAAATAGCGTTCTCCCATTTCTACAGGAGTGTTTTCATAAGCACCACCGCGAGCTACAATATAAAGTGCCTTTTTATCTTTGCAAAGTCCAACAGGACCATTTGCTGTATATTGGAATGTGATTCCACTTACGCTAACATAATCAAGGTATGCTTTTAAGATAGCAGGAAAACTTAAATTCCACATAGGAGTTGCCACGATATATTTATCAGCTTCAGCAAACTGATAAGCATATTTTAAGTGTGGGTGCTGTTTGCTTTCTTCTGTTTTTGGTCCAAATAAGACACCTAAATCTTCTGGTCTTAAAAAGTCAATGTCTTCTTTATAAAGATCAAGAGTGATAATTTCATCTTCTGGATGTTGTTTTTTATATTCTTCAATAAAAGTGTCAGAAACTTGGAAAGTGCGAGACTGTCCTTCTGGTTTAATGTTTGCTTTAATATATAATACTTTACTCATAATAATTCCTCTTATTCTAATATTTTTAATATGTTTGATGTTTGAAAAAATGATAGGATTTCCTATCTAATTTTTTCTATTGAAATCATTGTGTTTCTAAAAAATAATATGGTTTTATCTTTTAATCCATTTGAGAAAATGATAATTTTTTTAAAATCCGTTTCAATTCCTCTTTTTCTTCTTTTTCTAAAACAGAAAAAATAGAATGTACGTTTTCATAGTGTTCAGGGAGGATTGTTTCAATCCATTTTTGTCCGTCAGAAGTGAGGGAAATTAAGGAACTGCGTTTATCCTTTGGATTAGATATTTTTTTTATAAAGCCATCTCGTTCAAGGTTTCGGATGACAACGGTCATATTGCCAGAGGTAGATAGATTTTTTTCAATTAGCTGTCCAATTGGCAAATCCCCTTTATTGTAGAGCGTTTCTAAAACACCGAACTGAGCAGGGGTGAAATTAAATTTTTTAATTGTTTGATACTCCTTTCGATGAATTTGATGCTCTGCTTTTGTAAAGACCGTCAGTGTTGATAGCTCTAAATAATATTCTTCAATCATTTGATCAATCCGTTTTTTATTCATGCAAATACAATATCACTAATTAGTGACAATGTCAAGGGGATAAGAAAAAATTTTATTGTATTCTATATGATAAGAGGATTAGATTGACAAGTATTCTATAGAAGAATATAGTAAAACTAAGCAAAAGAAGATCGCAGAAGGAAAAAGTGAAGGAGGGAAAATCATGTCGCTTTATGCAATTGGGGATTTACACTTATCGTTTTCGGTGGATAAACCAATGGATGTATTTGGCAGAGAGTGGAAAAATCATGTTGTGAAAATTGAGAAAAGATGGAAAAAGAAGATAAAATCAGAGGATACCGTTGTCCTTACTGGAGATCATTCTTGGGGAAGAAATTTAAAAGAATGTGAAAAAGATTTAGAGTTTATTAGTGGACTTCCAGGAAGAAAAATATTGCTTCGAGGAAATCATTCCATAGAACATTTTGAAATGTTAGTGGAAAGAGAAATGACACGATTAAAGACTTCATTTGAACTAGCAAAAAAAGATGGATATGAGAAGTTTCTTATGTTTCTTCATTATCCTCCAACAAGCATTGGTGAAAACGAAAGTCCATTTACAAACATAGCAGAACAATATGGCGTGGAAAAAGTAATCTATTCCCATTGTCATGGGGAAGAGCGATTTCAAGATAGTTTTTTAGGAGAAGTTAACGGGGTAGAGTATCAGTTAGTTTCCTCGGATTATTTGCGGTTTCGACCAGCATTGATTATAAAATGATGGGCCTTAATCCATAGGAAAAGGCACGATATTCTATTTGAAAAGTGGAATATCGTGCCTTTTTCATTTTTTATCTAATTTTATCTAATTACAATGTTTTAATCAATTAACAAAAGACAATAATTTTTCTTGGTGTCGTCTGAGGAGGGATACTCCTTGTTGTAGTACGATAAAATACCATTAATGTATTGCCACCAGGGTTACAGTCATACCGTTGTCCATTTTGGGTTACAATAACGGTTCGATTATCAAGATTTAGTTTTAAGGAGCCATTGGAAGCCACTAAATCTCTGTCAAAATGTGTAATTGTAACTTGTTCCCCAGAAGTGGCTACGGCCACGACTTCCGCACGATATTGAGGTGGGAAGATAAGAGGAACTGGAGCATTCGAGTCATAAAAGGCATGGATTCTCATACCAGCTCTTAATCTTGTACAATCCACTACATAAGTATCTTTTGAAATGACAATGTTAACAATGCCGTTTCCCGTCTGTAAAGAAATCATTTGAGAACAACAGTCATTGGAAAGGGGAGAAATATTTAAAATTAATCCGAAAACGGAGGTTAATGGAGATAACTTCATAGAAAAAATTCCTTTTTTTTCATTGTATGCAAGGAAGAGAAAAAGGTTATGCGTTTGTCTTCTTTAGCGTTTCATTTCTGCAAAGTCAAGGTCTTTATTCGCATATTCTTTCGCATTAGAAGAATCAATAACAACTGTTCCCGCATCGACAAAAGAATCTACTGTCTCCCCGTTCATAACTTTAATAGCGGTATCAACCGCTGTTTCTCCCATTAACACAGGATCGTTAGAAGCAGTACAAGCATATTCATTGGCTTCTGTTTTTAAGACCGCTTCCATTAATCCATCTACACCGCATACAAGAATATCTTTTTGTCCTTGTTCTCGACAGACTTGAGCGGCACCAATTGCCATATCATCGTTGTGGCCAAAAATAGCTACTACATCTTTGTTAGCTTGAAGGAGATCTTGTGTAGCAGGGATTGCCTTAGAACGATCGTAATCACAGTAAGAAGACTGTACAATCTTTAAGTTTGGTGCTTTTTCTAATGCTTCGTGGAATCCGTCACGACGGTTCATCATCGTAGTAGAACCAGCCGTTCCTTGAATCTCTAATACTGTTCCTTTTGCATTTTCAGCGCCACCAAGCAATTCAATGAGGCGTTCGCCTACAAGACGTCCCATCTCTTTATTGTCACGACCAACCCAAGAAACATTTCCAGATTTTACATTTTTATCAACGGTGATAACAGGAACCTTTGCTCTTTCACAGGCTTCGATTCCAGCAGAAGGGCCATCTTCGTTAACAGGATTTGTAATTAAAATATCGATTCCTTGAGAGAGCAAATCTTGAATATCCTTGTTTTGCTTGGATACATCGTTATCAGCGTTTAAGGAAATCACTTTGATATTTTTTGTTTTTGCATATTTCTCAATAATAGGAGTCATATTTGCAAAGAATGGTGTGTCTTGGGAGCAGTTTGAAAAACCAATAGTAAAGAGGGTGTCACTATTACCAGTTTTTGTAGTAGAGCCGTTTGCACTGCCACAAGAAACAATGCTAAGAGTCATAAGGGAAGATACCATAAGAGCCATTACTTTTTTTAATTTCATAATTTTATTCCTTTCTTAAAGTGGTAAACATAGGGTTTCATTTCTTATCATTCTGCTGTTGATGCTTTCTTCTTTGATACAAAGTGGTTTAATAAAAGGGCTAACACAATAATAATTCCTTTTGCGATTCTTTGATAATAAGAAGGAAGTCCAACTAAGTTGAAAATATTTGTTAAAATTTGAAGGAGGAAGACTCCACCAAACGTACCTAAAATAGAACCAGCACCGCCACTTAAACTAGCACCACCGATAACACAAGCAGCGATAGCATCTAGTTCATAGCCATTTCCTGCTGTTGGTTGTCCTGTAGACATCCAAGAAGCAGTTAAAATTCCAGCAAACCCAGCTAAAAGAGCGCTTATGACATAAGTAATAATATAATTTCTCTTTGTTTTAATACCAGATAACATGGCAGCTTCTTTGTTGCCACCGATAGCAAAAAGGCTTCTTCCAAAAACGGTATATTTTAAAACTAAAGCTAAGATAATGGTAAATAAAATCCAAAAAATACCACTAATTGCCACGGAATCAAATAAGAATCCACCACCTAGCACATGGAATTTTCCATCAAGTCCAAAGACAGGATTTCCACCAGTTGTTAAAAGGGCAGCACCTCTTGCCGCTTCCATCATAGCAAGAGAAGCGATAAAGTCAGGAAGATGGAAATGAGAAGTTAAAATACCAGTAATCAGTCCCATAATTGCACTGACAAAAAGACCTGCTAAAATGCCTAGAAGGATTCCAGTCATGCTATTTCCACCGCCGAATTTTTGGACGACAACAGAAGTCATCATTCCAGAAAAGGCGAGAACAGAACCAACGGATAAGTCAATACCGCCAA
The DNA here is from genome assembly GCA_018710905.1 of Candidatus Scybalomonas excrementigallinarum. Taxonomy (GTDB): domain Bacteria; phylum Bacillota; class Clostridia; order Lachnospirales; family Lachnospiraceae; genus Scybalomonas; species Scybalomonas excrementigallinarum. Next base: position 11,188 of record DVIZ01000123.1, read on the forward strand.
GCAAGATAACGAGAGTCATACCAATAGCTACAATTCCAGGAATGGAGGATTGTTGCAATAAGTTTAAAAAGTTGTTGATTGTTAAAAAATTAGGTGAAAGTATTGTGGAAATAATAATGAATATAAGTAATAAGAGAATCAGGTTATACTTTTTTATGAATTCGTTTACCGTTATTTTTTTTGTCATAATTTTGTCTCCTTTTATTTGCCAACAACAGATGCTTGAAGAATACGTTCCGTATTGAATTCTGATTTATTCATTTGAAGAATCTGTTGTCCATCGTATAAAACATGTATGTTGTCGCATAAGCGAGTCAGTTCTTCTAGTTCTGAGGAAACGACAATTACACTCTTGCCATTTAGTGTCATTTCTCGAATTAATTTATAAATTTCTTCTTTTGATACAACGTCGATTCCTTGGGTAGGTTCATCGAGGAGAAGAATTTCACAATCTTCAATGAGCCATTTGGCTAGAATGATTTTTTGTTGATTTCCCCCAGATAAGTTACCAGCGATCGTATCAACATCAGGTG
>DVIZ01000124.1 GCA_018710905.1 Candidatus Scybalomonas excrementigallinarum
ATCTTTAAATTTGTGTTTTCTTAGAAAATACTCAACTAATTGCTTCTCCTCTTTAGTCAAAAATGATGCTATTTCATCTGATTGTGCTTTGATCTGCTTAAAAACCTCAACTCCATCACTGTTTTCTATAGATATATCTTTATCAATAATTTTATCTAACTCTTTACTCAAAGCTACATATTCTGGCTTTTTCCAGATATAATCCGTCCTTTTTATACCCAATTCTAATTTCTTTTTTAAGCTATTTAATTCTGCAGCTCTTTTCTTTCTTGGGTTATATTTCAGGCTATCGGCACCCGCAAGATATTTATCTGTATTAATTACTTCGGCATCTTCTCCAAAAAATGATCTTTGTATTTCAGGAATTTCTACTGCTAACTTCTTTATGTCTCTAAGATACTTTTTATTATTGATGTTTTTGTCCAGATCCGCACAGTATTTCTCTATATCCCCTAGTTCCTTATCACTACGACGTATATATTCTACAAAATTTTCTCCCTCAGTCTCTCGTTTTAAAGTATTCAAAATTTTAATTTTCTCTGCGACTTCATATTTTAAAATATACTTTCTTATCACTTTAATTAATGTCATTAATAAATTAATATTTGTTAATTTATTCTTTTGATTTTCTTTATCTAATTTCTTAAAGCCACTTTTAGATGGAACATACATAAAATCTGAAAATATATAATTTTCTATACCTCTGTGATATTTTTTATATTTTTCGAAAAAGTATTTTATTAGTAATTCATACTTTTTTACCAATGATAAATTTATCTGATATTTTTCGAGTTGTTTACTATAGCTTTTTATAATTTTAGAAGCAGATATTGGTAAAGATTTTGGTCTCCTGCTAACTAAATGTAAACTACTCAGCAGTTCGATAGGATATTTTGCAAGTTCATTTTTAAAGTTTTCTAACTCCTTTTTCTTCTCTGTTAATTCTCCAATTATTTTTGAATAATCTTCATCATGGTAAAAAATTTCATTTTGATTGTATTTCTCTCTATTTGAAATATACTTGCTACTGCTAAAAAATTGTTTTGCCATAACCTCTATTTGTTCTACTAACTCATTAATTTTTTCTTTTCTCTCTGCTACCTCTTGTTCGAATTTATAGATTATCTTAGCAAGTTCAACTTTCAACGTCCCATAAACCAAAATCTCTCTTTGTTCTCCAATAGACTTCTTCTCAAAATCTTCTAAAGATATATTCTCTACTTCCAACCTTTGAGAATATCCTCGTTTCTTCAAATAGTAATCTATCAAAAATTCATCTTGAGAATCAATTGTATATTTACCTAAATTATCTTTTATCAATGTGAGATCTATAACATCATGATTACAAAGTATTTCATCTTTTTCCAAACTATTTCTTAATTTATAAGGATAATTTTTCTCTATTTTAAGTTCTTCTAGATAGCTCTTAAAAAAGTTTAACTTTCTATCTATATCGTTATTTAAATTAATTTCATAGATCTTATCATCACTAGTCAACTCATTGACTTCTTGAATTACTTTTTTACATTCAGCTATTTTATTATGATTATCTTCTTCAAAATCGTCTGCTTCATTCATAATAATTGTACTTATACTTCGAGCCTCTTCAAGAATTTCGGCAATATCTACGTCAACCTTCTTATATAGCATTTTTAGCTTGTGATTGAATGGATTAATATATTCTATTTTTAGCTTATCTTGTTTAGATTTTGGAATTCTAGAAAAATCTTTTTTTATGCTATTATTAGCTGTAAAATCTAACTTTCTGATATCTTCTTTAATTTTTATCCGTTCATCTGACCATAAATCTTTCTTTTTTGAAACTATTTCTTTTAAATAGTGATCTAATGGTAGATATTTTCCCTTTATTTTTACAGGATTAATATCCTTTTCCTTTTTCTCTAGTTCAAACTCTCTTCTTGCGCTAGCCAGATAACTTTCGAGTTTCAACCTATCTGTATGAAAAAGTGGTAGATCCGCTCTTTTAAATTCTAATATCCTATCACGAAGAGCCTCTCCCCAATATTCATCTGCACTAAAATAGAGACTCTTTTTATATATACTCTTAGGAAAACGCCCTCCCTTACGATACTTATTCAAAATCTCATCTTGAAAAAGATTAATATCATCCTTACTCTTATATATTTCCCTTGCTATATGGGTAGGAATTCCTGTACGTTGAGTAAAACATGTTTCTCCCAGTTCCTGTTCATACCCTGTTTGCAATGACCTAACCACATATTGGTATTTAAGAGGTTTTCCACATGCATTACAATAAAGAGTAGGATTGTATCTTCTCTTACTCCGCTTTTTCTTAAACAATGGATCATATTCTAAACGTACTAACTCCCAATTAATTCCTTTCCAAAAATAACGTGATAATAATCTAGATCTAGCTTCATATAGCACATATTTTTTGACAACTCTCATTTGTTCATCGGTCAAAGTGTCAAATATTTCTTTTCGATCCTTTTCGCTTAATACAACAACCATACGCAATCTTCCCCTACAAAAAAGCCCCTACTCCTCAAAACTAAGGAATAGGAGTTATTTTTCATTTACTATAACAATATAAAAATATTAAATTTACAGGCATCGCTTATTCTACTCCCAATGCCTTAAATACTGCATCTTCAGCACTGTTATAAAAAATCAAATTAAAACTTCCAATTAAATCTGCAGGTATAGTACCTAACTCAGCAGCTGATGTAATAGGTAGTAACACTCTTTTAGCACCACTATCTAAACAAACTTGTAAAGAGTTAGCTAATTCATCAACTTTCATCATAGTCCCACTAATACTAATTTCCCCTAATATTGCAAGATTACTTAGTGTTGGCTTATTAAGTGCTATCGAACACATAGCAATTAATGTTGGTAAAGCTAACTTTCCTGTCATGCCAATTCCTTGTAGATCTTGATAATTAATAATGTAATCTTTCGTTGTAGTACTAATAGATCCACTGATACGATTTCCATTTGCCTTTAAGAAATTGAAAGCTGTATTGGTAGATTCCTTAGCATCTCTGTCACTACCAATACCTGTTCTTTCAAATTTACCAGTACCTGGAAGCATCTGACTTTCTAAACGGAATACACCAAGCATTCCACTCTTGCCTTGTGATACTGTATAAATTTGTCCAGGGTTACACATGCCTTCTGGAATAAGTTTTCCACCACCCTGTTCTGGAACAGAAACATAATGTTCTTCAAATGTTTCATTATCTATATATGAAAAGTTGACATCATAGAATTCCATACCTCCTAATTTCTTTAGCTGCTCTTTAACTCGACGACGCATCTCCAAAGAAATTTGAAGAATTTCTTCCACATCTTCTTTTGTGAAGTTTCCATCTGGATACATTAGTTTTAAATATCCATCTGCCATTCTACGCACAGCAACTGTATCTCTTTGATTTAGATTTTTCCCTAAACGGAAATATTGATCTATAGCATCACCATATTGTTCTTTACGAAGTTCACGAATAAACTCCGCAAGATAATCACTAATAAATCCGTAATCATTGGTAAAGTATTCTGGTCTAAACTTTGGAATTTCCCAACCTGGAAGATAACAATGCATACGATCTAGAAAGGCTGTATCTGTACCCATTTCTGGAGGAAAAGGATCAAATAAGCTAGAAGTTTTTAGAAGTACATCTACACTCTGATTGATATTACCTACAAATACCATAGATGCTGATGCTGCTTTTTCTTCCTTACCACGAGCAAAAGAACCAGATGCCATATAGTCTTTCATAATTTGTATACCATCTTTATCTTTAAAACGAATACCCGCTACCTCATCAAAAGCCACACAATCCCATAATCCAACGAGACCAACAGTTTTTCGACCCATATTATAAAATAAGTTAGCTACTGTTGTTTGTCCCCCTGAAACAAGAATACTATTAGGGGAAATCTCTTTATAAAGGTGAGATTTACCTGTACTTCTTGGTCCAAGTTCACAAAGATTAAAGTTATTTTCTACAAGAGGAATCATACGTGTTAGTAATAGCCATTTTTCACGATATGTTAATTCATCAGGTTCCATACCAATAGAACGTAACATAATATCTAGCCATTCTTCTTTAGTAAAAGCTTTACGACCTTCCTTTAACTCTTCTATATCAATGTGAGGCATTTGAATAGGTGTTAATTTCATAATTTTAATAGGTGTGCTATTTTTCTTTTCTTCTTCAACATATTCATAGCTAAGTTGAACGATACACCAAATACCACCAGAAAGTAGTCGATCATATTTTTCTGGATATTCATCAGCTATTTCTATTCCACTAATACCTAAATTAGAGAAACTAGCCTGATAAATATTAGCCTTCATATTAAGATTGACTGTTATCATATCAATAACAGTATGACTACCATTGTTTCGAAGTTTCGATAAAATTTTCTGTGCTTCATCTGGTCTTACAAAATTATCAGCAATAATACGTTTTACGTTTTTTACACCTT
>DVIZ01000125.1 GCA_018710905.1 Candidatus Scybalomonas excrementigallinarum
CGTTAATAGATACAAAGGTGTCTTTGGTAATAAAAGTCTTGTGGAAACTCATTAGTCTTATATACTTTCGAGTATATTTGGAAGTGAATGTACATAAGAACCCAACGTGCTTTAGCCGTTGGAGTGTCAGAACATGGCGTGCAAAAGAAGAAAAATAAAAAATAACCGATGAAAGGAGTCCAAGAAAAACAGGAGAAGGAAGGTTTTTCTTGGGCTTCTTTTCTAATTGAGATAGGGGATGATGGCCTGTGAACATTCCTATCATGTGTTTTTCATAGTATAAAAGCGAGTTTGACAATCATAGGAAATGGATTTATAATAAAACTAACTATAATGGTAGTACCAATTAGCGTGGGGAAAAAAGACAAACAGATAGAGAAGAATAAAAAATTGGGAAGGTATTATAGTAAGTTTCTTATAACAATGGGTTATTTTAGTAGCAAAAATGTATAATTAAGGAGGAAAAAGGATGGCAACAATAAAACTTCCATTTGGTAGAGAACAGTTAACCGTTACAGTTCCGGATGAAAGACTCGCAGGGGTTCTTGTTTCAAAAGCCCATGACTATCAGCCGAAGAAGTCAGAAGTAGAACTAGTCAAAGAAGCGATGGAACATCCAATTCATTCAAAAAGGTTACGAGAATTGGTAAAAGGAAAGGAAAATATTGTTATGATCGCAAGTGATCATACAAGACCAGTGCCAAGTCGTGTGTTTGCACCAGCAATTATGGAGGAGATTAAAGAAGGAAATCCAAAAGCAGAACTTACGATTTTAATTGCCACAGGATTTCACCGTCCAACAACAAGAGAAGAGTTGATTTATAAGTTTGGAGAAGAATTTGTCAACCGCGGTGATGTTCATTTTATTGTACATAAAAGCCATGATTATGAGGATATGGTGGAACTTGGAACACTTCCTTCTGGTGGGAAACTTTTAATCAATAAAGTGGCAGCGGAAGCGGATTTATTAATTTCTGAAGGATTTATTGAACCCCATTTCTTTGCAGGATTTTCAGGTGGTAGAAAGAGCGTGCTTCCGGGTGTTGCTAGTGCGGTTACGGTTATGGAAAATCATTGTTCTGCATTTATTGATAGCCCTTATGCGAGAACGGGAATTTTAGATGGAAATCCCATTCATAAAGATATGATTTATGCGGCGGAAAAGGCCAAGTTAGCTTTTATTATTAATGTTGTATTAGATGCAGATAAGAAGGTAATTGCGGCTTATGCAGGGCATTTTAATGAGGCGCATAGAGAAGGTTGTAAGTTTGTCGATAAGCTTTCAAGCGTAAAAGCTGTTCCAGCGAATATTATTATTTCCACAAATGGAGGATATCCTTTAGATCAAAATATCTATCAGTCCGTTAAGAGTATGACAGCAGCAGAGGCTACTTGTAAGGAAGGTGGCGTAATTATTATTGCATCGGACTGCTGTGATGGACATGGAGGTCAATCTCTTTATGATACGTTTGCAAGTGGAGAAGATACGAAAACTATTATGAAGAGATTTTTGGATACACCGATGAAAGATACCATGCCAGATCAATGGGAGGCGCAAATTTTATGCCGAATTTTAATGAAGTATCGGGTAATACTCGTAACAAATGCTCCAGAAGAAATGGTGAAAAATATGCAAATGGATTATGCAAAAACAGTAGAAGAAGCCATTGAAAAAGCAGATGCTTATTTAGGTAGAGAGAAGGAACCAATCACAGTCATTCCAGATGGAGTGTCTGTTATCGTAAGACAATAATCAGAAAGATATTTTTTTAATCGATAGACTGTTGTAAAAAGCAAAGAAATGGAAATGCCAGAAGGAAACAGGATTCATAAGGAGCTGCAGTGATTTCTTTCGATTTTCTACGAAAATAAGAAAGAATTGTAAGAAAAAATATATTGCTTTTGTGTCAGGATTTCAGTAGGATCAAAATAGAAGAGAGCTGTTACAAATGAAAGAAAAGAAGTAGTAAATTTCTAGTAATATGCATAAAGGATAACAATAGAAACAACAATAAAAAAGATAGAAAGAACACTCTTCTTAATGTGAAAAAGAAAAAGAGGTGACAGTTATGATATTTCGATCCAAAACAGAGCCCATTTATAACTCTTGTGATCCTGAACAAATTACAAGTTTAATAAATGAATTAAAGAAAAAGAAGGTTTCTTATTGGGTATCCGATAAAATAGTTGCAAATCGTGTGCTCTATATTATTTATGTGAATAAAAAAGATTTGACAAAGGCACAAGAGATTGTTGCCAATGAAGTACCAAATAGATGGGAATTAGAATGATAAAATCGCTATAGGGAAAATTTCTTATAGCGATTTTATTATTGTGAAAAAGTAATTCTAAAAAGCGACGCTTTTCAAATTTATAACGACTGCATAGAGACGTGAGAAATTCGTGAAATGTGCCTCTCATCGATATTTACAGGAATGGTTGGCTGTTTATAGAAAGGTCAATGACAAGAGAGAGGAAACATGATATAGTGTGGGTAGAAACTATGAAATTTATAAAAAAGAATAGGTATGAACAAAAGAGAAAATAGAAAGAATAAAAGGAGAGAAGAAACGATGAGAATTATCATATCACCTGCCAAAACAATGAATATTGATACCGATACAATGCCTGCACAGTCAACGCCGATTTTTTTAGAGAAGACAAAACAGATTTTAAGCTATTTACAGTCACTAGACTATGAAGAGTTAAAGAAATTATGGGCTTGTAATGATAAATTAGCACAGCTTAATTATGAAAGAGTGCAAACAATGGATTTGGAACGAGCCTTGACACCTGCACTTTTATCTTATGAGGGAATACAATACCAATATATGGCGCCCGCTGTTTTTGAGAAAAAACAATGGGAATATATGGAGGAACATCTTCGAATATTGTCTGGATTTTATGGGATTTTAAAACCATTTGACAAGATTACGCCATATCGCCTTGAAATGCAGGCGAAGGCAAAAGTGCTAGGGAAAAAAGATCTTTATGAATTTTGGGGCGATTGTATTTATAAAGTGCTAGAGAAGGAAACAAACTGTATTATCAATTTAGCTTCTAAAGAATATACAAAATGTATTGAAAAATATTTAACACCAAATATGAAATATATTACGATTGTATTTGGGGAAGAAAAAGATGGAAAAGTAGTGCAAAAAGGAACGATGGCGAAAATGGCGCGAGGAGAGATGGTGCGCTATATGGCAGAAGAGCAGATAGAACAAGAGGAACAATTGAAAAATTTTGATCGTCTTGGCTATATCTTTTCAGAGAAATATTCCTCTGAAAACTTGTATACATTTTTAAAATAATAAGAAAATCTAAAAAAACTATTCGAATGAAAAAAGAAATGCTATACTTGTAGAAAAAGATACATGGGAGGAAAAAAAGAATGGCAACTGATTTTTTAGAAGGACTTGGAAAAACAATTATAAAGACTGCTGATAAGGTTTCCAAAAAGACAGATGACTTTTTAGAAGTCCAAAAATTAAAAAATAAAATTTATGAAAACCATAAGGCGACAGAGAAGCTTTATATGGAAATTGGAAGACAAGTCTATGAACAATTTAAAGATGGACAAAATGAAGAGTTTTTAGAGCTTTGCAATGAAATTCATGAAAAAGATAATGAATTAATCGATTTAAAGAAACAGTTGAAAACGCGAAAAGAAGAAGCGTAGATATAAGGAGGAGTATGAAAAATGGCAGTGGACAAGGCGAAAGTGGATATTGGTAAGGAGATAAAGCGAATTATTTGTATCCTAATCGCAGCACTTATTATGGCAACGAATATTAAGACGTTTGTCAATGCAGGGGGATTATTTCCAGGAGGATTTACAGGACTTACTATTTTACTGCAAGATATTGGAAAGGAATTTTTGCATATTACGATTCCGTTTTCCATTGTGAATATTACATTGAATGCAATTCCGGCAATTATCGCATTTAAAACAATTGGTAAGAAGTTTACAATATACTCTTGTTTGATGATTTTTTGTACGAGTATTTTTACGGATATGATTCCGAGCCGTCCGATTGTGTATGATGTTCTTTTAATCTGTATTTTTGGTGGTATTATTAATGGATTTGCGATTAATCTCTGTTTAAGAGCAGCAGCTTCTACAGGAGGAACTGATTTTATCGCTATTTTTGCATCAGAAAAATATCATTTAGATACATGGAATTATATTCTTTGTGGAAATGCAGTTATGCTTATGATAGCAGGATATTTGTTTGGATGGAATCAAGCACTTTACTCTATTATTTTCCAATTTGCTTCCACGCAAGTATTGCACACGTTGCATAAACATTATCGAAAGCATACATTTTTTATTATTACCAACTATCCAGAGGAAGTATATGAAGTAATTTTACATTGTACCAATCATGGAGCTACTATTTTTAACGGAACTGGTTGTTATGACAATGAAACCCGTTCTATGGTATATTCGGTCGTATCTAGCGATGAAGTAAAAAAAGTAAAAGAAGGCGTTCGGCTTGTGGATCCAAAGGCGTTTATCAATGTATTAAAAACGGATCAATTAGATGGTCATTTTTATCAAAGACCAAATGAGTAGAAAAAAGAAAAGAATAAAAAAGCAGGTAAGCAATCGGATTACAATGGAAAGTTAGGTGATAGTATGAAAAGCAATATGATACAAGAAGAGCTGATTCAACTGGATATGGAAGTAGAAAATCAAGAAGAATTTTTCCAGAAAATGGCGGATAAATTAAAGACCCTTTCTTATGTAGAAGATAGTTTTTATAAAGCGATAAAAGAGAGAGAGGAAGAGTATCCAACGGCAATTCCGATGTCTCCTTATCCAGTGGCAATTCCTCATGCGGACAAAGAACATATAAAACGACCATTTATCGCATTTACAAGGTTAAAAACACCGATTGTTTGGAAAGAGATGGGGAATGAGGAAAGCGAACATCTTGTCCGTTTTATTATGATACTTGGATTTGTTCAAGAAATAGAATATTTAGAACTGTTACAAGAACTAATTGCACAATTTCAAGATGAAGAATTTATGGAGCACTTGTGCCAAGTGGAGAACAAAGAGCAATGTAAAAAGCTCCTACTAAATATAGAAGAAATATTGAGTTAAGAGCGTTTTAAAAGGGAAAACCGCTACATATACGGTTTTCCCTTTACATTTAGATGGGACAATGATAAAATAGGGCATAGTTACGTAAAATAAATCATTTGTATATTTTTATCGATTTGTGTAGAAAAGTTGTTAATATATTTTATAATCGATTTGAGAAAATAAATAGTTGATGAAAATAATAGAATGAGAAAGGAAAGGTGCTTACGTTGAATCGAATTGCAATAGTAACAGATAGTAATAGCGGAATCACACAAGAACAAGGAAGAGAACTTGGAATTTCTATTGTGCCAATGCCTTTTGATATTAATGGAGAAACTTATTTTGAAGATATTACATTAACACAAAAAGAATTTTATGAAAAGTTAAAAGAAGGAGCGGATATTGGGACAAGCCAGCCTTCCATTGAGAATATTATGAATCTTTGGGAAGAACTTTTAAAAGAATACGAAGAAGTTGTGCATATTCCAATGTCTAGTGGTCTCAGTGGAGCTTGTGAGACAGCACTTGCTTTTTCAAGAGAATTTGATGGAAAAGTACATGTTGTTAATAATCAAAGAGTATCTGTGACACAAAGACAATCGGTATTAGATGCTATTTATCTTGCAAGTCAAGGAAAAACTGGAGCAGAGATTAAAGAAGTATTAGAAACTGAGCGTTTCGAGTCTAGTATCTATATTATGGTGGATACATTAAAATATTTAAAAAAAGGTGGAAGAGTTACACCAGCTGCCGCTGCTCTTGGTACATTGCTTCGTTTAAAACCAGTGCTTCAAATTCAAGGAGAAAAATTGGATGCTTTTGCCAAAGCAAGAACTGTGAAACAGGCAAAAACAATGATGATCAATGCAGTGAAAAAAGATTTAGAAGAGCGTTTTTCTAACTATTGTGAAGAAGGAACAATGATGCTTGCCATTGCTCATACCGATAATGAAGAGGCAGCACAGGAGTTTAAAAAAGAAGTGGAAGAGGCTATTCCAGGTTACGAAATTTATGTGGACAAGTTATCTTTAAGTATCTCTTGTCATATTGGACCAGGATCTTTGGCACTTGCTGCAACAAAGAAAGTAAAATAAAACAAGAACAAAGTGTGCGTTGCACACTCCTCGCGACTTCCTATAACATAAAGAGGGCTATCACAGAATAAAAAGTTTGATAACGATTTATTTTGGGATAGCTCTTTTCTATTGCCTATTTATTTTTCGTTGAAATTTTTTAAATATTCTTCAATTAATTCTTTTGGTAACTCAAGTTTTTTGGAAACAAATTCTAAATCCATTCCAGTTTCTATCATAATTTTGGCGGCTTCTAATTTTCCTTCTTCTCTACCTTCTTCTCTGCCTTCTTCTCTACCTTTTTCTTGACCAAAATTATAGATACCTTCGGATAAATTACACATTGTATCAACTCCTTCCTTCAATTGCTGATTTGCATCAAAATTAAAATATTTCTTTAATCTTTTTTTTTTCTCTTCGAAAGAGATTATGTCAAAAAATCCATGTAGAAAGTCAAATAATTCTTGATGTTCTGTCTCATAAATATTTTTGGATAACCTTACAATACTCAGTTCGATTAGATTTGCACTGTGATCTTTATTTCCATCTTGATCAACCATGCAATAATTCGAGAGTTTATTTTCTTCTGTTCCCCCAACGATCCATAAACTATATACTTTTTTTAAGGAGCTATACTTCGTTGTCTTTGTTAAAACTCCTAGTTGTTCACTTAAAAGTCGAGCACAATAATACATTCCCCTTTGTTCAATGATATATCCAGGGTCATTATCGTTTTGCATTTCTAAGTTAATAATAAACTCAATTGTGCCATATTGACTTTCTGAAAATCTAGGGTTTTTTACAAGTGTTTTAATATCGAAGTAAATGGTTTTTTCATTTTCCACTTTGCTTTCTGATTGTAGTTTTTGAAACTTTCCTTTTACAGTAGTTTTTAGATCCTCTTTTTGATTAACCTGAAAGGAGCCATTTCCATAGTTTTCTGATACTTCTGTTTGAGAAATTTGCACTTCTAAAATACATTTTGAAGCCTCTTTGGCACTTAATGTTTGAAATTCTGGAACCATAAATTTTAGTATGTATCCCATAACTTCTTTTAGGCCAAAGAGGTTTTTGGCTTGTGTATCGTATTTTAAACGATTAGATTCGGCTTCCAATTGTTTTTGGAGCTCAATAGATGATTCACTTGTTTCTTTAAAGTTGTTTTCATTTTTTCGCATAGGATTATCACCACTTTCCTATACTCTCATACTCGTACAAAGTCTTAATGTCATTATAGCGGGTTTTCTACTTGGATGCAAGAGGGGAGAGTGGTGCGAAAAAACTATCAAAATTCATCCCACTATATAAAATTGAAGAAGTATTCTCCTTTCTTACCTTTTATTTCAACAATATATGGTTGATTTCTTTTTAGTTTTTTCAGAGAGATTGATTGGGCTGAATCCAGTTTATGAGTTTTTATGATAATATTTCCTGCTGTATCTTTAATACGAAGTAGAATAGTTCGTTCATAATTATCAACATGTACGACTTCTTTTTTGAAGAATAAACTATCAAATATTAAATAATCCCCTGTATCAAATTTAAGTTGTTGCCATTGGTCTGCTTCGGATTGTTCGATTTTCGTTTGTGTATCGATCCTAGGGTAAAAGAAGTCATATAAAAAGCCGACATTTTCTACAACCATTGTACCAATAAATAGTAGAGATAAGACAGCAATTACCGTAAAAAAAGAAATAATAATTTTTTGGTGCTTTAATTTTTTCTGAAGATTTTGTAATAGCTTTTTATCATCTGCTTGAATTTTCTCATTGGTTACGAGAATCACTTCTTTTTTTAAAGTTTCTAGCTCTTTTTGGCAATTAGGACAATGTTTGATATGATCTTCTACCATTTTTTTAGTGTCATCGCTAACGACATCATCGATGTAAAGTGGCAAAATATCTTGAATAATATTACAACTCATCATATTGAATTTCCTCCATATATTCTAAAATTTTCTTTTTGGCACGATAAAACGTAACTCTTGCCCAACCAGAATTTTTTCCAAATAAAATTCCGATTTTATCAAAAGATAATTCGCCAAAAACACGTAAATGGAATACTTCTTTATAAGGCTCTTCCATTGTATGTAAAAACTGATGAACAAGAAAGGCACTTTCTTCATTGATTAAAGATTCTGTTATTGTAATATCGGTTTGCTTTTCTTCTAGATGAGAGTCAACAGTTTCTACTAAAATATGCTTTTTTCTACAGTATGTAAAATATGTGTTTTTCGCAATTGTAAATAGCCATGCTCGTATATCCTTTGAACCATCAAATCGATCAATTGCTTTTAGAGCTTTTACAAAGGTTTCTTGCGTTATTTCTTCTGCAATATCTGCATTATTAGATAGACTACATACATAGAGCAGAACATCTCTAAAATAGGCTTGATAGATTTCCTCAAAATTCAAATGCTCCCACCACCTTTCACTTTAATAACGCACGAATTTTATTTTTGTTACAAACTTTTGGAATCATTTTAAATTTTTTTATTGGCTACGTAACATTATGTTCTTATAAATAAAAATTAGGACCTCTAAAAGAGATCCTTTACTGAGGAAAAGCAGTTAATCCGATAGAATAACTGCTTTTCAAATGGGTATGAAATTTTATAGAAAGTGTAGTTTCATTAAAAACTAACTAATAAGTCTTGTGTCTGTACTTGTTCGCCTTCTTTTACATAAATGCAACCAATCGTACCAGCAGATTTTGCTGTAATTGTTGTTTCCATCTTCATAGCTTCGATTGTAAGAAGAGGAGCGTTTTGTTCGACTACGTCACCTTCTTTTACGAAGATATGAGTGATTGTTCCAGGAAGTGGAGAACCAACATGAGCTGGATTGTTTTTATCAGCAATTAATTTGCGATCGATATTGGCAGTCAAGTTTTTATCTTGAATACGAATTTCACGGATAGAACCATTGACTTCAAATGTCAAAATACGGAAACCATCTTCATCTGGATCGGATTGGTCAATAAATTTGATGATTAAGTCTTTACCAGATTCAATATTCAAGGAAGTTTCTTCGCCTTTTCTAAGACCATAGAAGAATACATGGCTATCAAGTTTTGAAACATCATCATACATTTCAAAGTGACGGCAGTAGTCTTCATATACCTTTGGATAAAGAGCATAGCTAATTGCCTTTTGGCGAAGTTCATGTTCATTTAAGTTGGATAAATTGTGGCGTTCGATGAGACCTTGAGCAATCGCATCTAAGTCTTCTGGTTCCATTAAAGAACCTGGGCGAACGCTAATTGGTTTCTTATCTTTTAATACGATTTTTTGAAGTTCTTCTGGGAAACCGCCATCTGGTTGTCCAAGCATACCAGAGAAATATTCAATGGCAGAGTCTGGATAAGATAAGTCTTTTCCTTCTGTTAAGATATTGTCTTTTGTAAGACCATTTTTTAACATAAAGATTGCGAAATCACCAACTGCTTTGGAAGATGGTGTTACTTTAATAATGTTTCCAAGAAGATCGTTTGCCTGCGCATAGAGTTCTTTGATTTCTTCAAAGCGATCTCCGGCATTCATTTGTTCTGCCTGTGCTTGTAAGTTAGAATACTGTCCACCAGGAATCTGATATTGATAGATTTCTGTATTTGGAGTTTTCATATTACTTTCATAAGGTTCATAAACCTTTCTTACGTCGGCATAGTAATGGCTTAAAGAAGTTAAATCTTTTGCATTTAATTCGGTATCGCGTTCAGAGCCTTCTAAAGCAGCAACAACAGCGTTCATAGAAGGGTTACTTGTTAACGTACTCATAGATTCAATAGCTAAGTCAACGATGTCAACACCAGCTTCTGCTGCCATAAGAACTGTGCTTACACCATTTCCACAAGAATCGTGTGTATGAAGGTGAATTGGAATGTGAAGTTCTTGTTTTAATGTCTTAAATAACTCTTTTGCTGCATATGGTTTTAAAAGTCCTGCCATATCTTTAATTGCAAAAATATGACAACCTAATTTTTCGAGTTCTAATGCTTTGTTTACATAATAATCAAGTGTATATTTTGTTTCTTTTGGATTTAAAATATCACCTGTATAGCAAATAGCACCTTCGACAATTTTACCAGTTTCAAGAGCGGACTCAATTGGAAGTTTCATATTTTCAATCCAGTTTAAGCTATCGAAAATACGGAATACATCGACACCTTCATCCGCAGCCATTTTAATAAATTCTTGTACTACGTTATCTGGATAGTTGCGGTAACCAACGGTATTAGAAGCGCGAAGTAACATTTGAATTAATGTATTTGGCATCAATTTGCGAAGAGTGCGAAGACGATTCCATGGAGATTCCTTTAGGAAACGATAAGCGGTATCATAAGTAGCTCCGCCCCATGCTTCGGCAGAAAAACCATTTGTCATAATGGCATTTGTAGCTTCCGCAGCGCCATATAAGTCTTTGGAACGCATACGAGTTGCGATAAGAGACTGTTGCGCATCACGCATTGTTGTATCGGTTACATATAATTTTTTATCTTTTAAAATGCTTTGTGTAAATTCCTTTGCACCCATAGCGAGGAATTTATCTCTAGCACCTGTTAATTCTTTTGTCTTTTCAACTTTTGGAGTGCGATAAGCTGGGAATTCTGGTTTTTCTGATGGATGTACATTTACCATCTGATTTCCTAAAAATTCAAGCACTTTTGTAGCACGGTCTTGGCTTTCCTGTAAAATAAATAATTCAGGAGTTTCTTCAATAAAAGTCGTATAGCAATTACCAGTTGCAAATTGTGGATGTGTTAACACATTAATTAAGAATGGAATATTTGTCTTAATACCACGAATACGAGTTTCTTTTAAAGAACGAAGGGATTTACGAATCGCACCTTCAAATGTTCTATCATGAGAAATTAATTTTACAAGTAAGCTGTCATAATATGGTGTGATAACAGCACCTGTACAAGCATTACCGCCGTCAAGACGAAGACCATTTCCGGATGCAGAACGATACACTGTGATTTTTCCTGTATCTGGAAGGAAGTTGTTTGCTGGATCTTCTGTTGTAACACGAGTCTGGATAGAATATCCTTGAACCGTTACCGCGTCTTGAGAAGGAAGGCTAATTGGAGATTCTTCTAAGCCATATCCCTCAGCGATTAAAATTTGAGATTGCACTAAGTCAACGCCTGTTACCATTTCTGTAACAGTATGTTCTACCTGAATACGAGGATTCATTTCAATAAAGTAAGGATTTCCCTGTGCATCTACAAGGAATTCTAATGTACCAGCATTTTCATAGCCAACGCCTTTTGCGAGGGAAACAGCACTTTCTAAAATAATTTTTCTTGTTTTTTCTGGAATAGAAAAAGCAGGTGCGTATTCAACTACTTTTTGGTGACGGCGCTGTACGGAACAGTCACGATCGTAAAGGTGAACGACATTTCCATAAGAATCGGCTAAAATCTGTACTTCAATATGTTTTGGATTTCTTAAATATTTTTCAATGAAGATTTGATCATCACCAAAGGCTTTTCTAGATTCATCTCTTGCTTCACGGAATTCTTTTTCCATCTGTTCTTTTGTGTCAACGATACGCATACCACGTCCGCCACCACCATTAGAAGCTTTTAACATAACAGGATATCCGACCATATCAGCAATTTCAATTGCTTCTTCTGTATTTTTTACAGGGTGGTCAACTCCTGGAATGATTGGCACTTCATATTTAATTGCCTGTTGTTTTGAACTGATTTTATCCCCCATTTTGCGCATGATGTTGCCTTTTGGACCGATAAATACGATTCCGTTTTTGGCACAGGCATCTGCAAAGTCAGGATTTTCAGAGAGAAAACCATAACCTGGATGGATGGCATCTACATGATGTTTTTTTGCAATTTTAATAATAGTATCAATATCTAAATAAGCGTCGATAGGACCTCTATCTTGACGAAGGGGATAGGATTCATCGGCTTTTGTACGGAATGTTGCATATTTATCTTCTTTGGAATAAATACCAACGCTTGTGATTCCGAGTTCATTTAAAGCACGGAAAACACGAATAGCGATTTCGCCACGGTTGGCAACTAAAACTCTTTTAAATGGGTGATGAATACGATTTGACATAAATTACACCTAATCCTTTCTGTACCAGCGGGTACGTTTCATAATTATACTTAATTATAGCGAATAGACCATATAAATGCAAGTTAATAATTTATATATTTCAAAAAATGAATAAATTGATAAAATGAATTGGAATAAATGAAATATAACTGAAAAAAATAAATAATGATAATTCATGAAAAATGTGCGAAAAAACAGTCATTTTTCTAAAAAAAATTCAAAAGAACTTAGGAAAATGAAAGAAGAAAAGAAGAAAATAAAACTGTGGATGGCAACTTGCAAAGTGCAGGAATTAAGAAAAAAAGATTTATTATATTTTAAAAATACCATAATATAAGGAAGAAAGAGAAAAGAAAAACAAAAATAGGGAGAAAATACGTCACAATGCATAAGAAAAAGGAAATTCTCAATCAAAATTTGTATTGTACCGATTTTAAAAATCGATTATAATAATAGTAAGTATTATTAATTTGGACGGTATTACGATGATGATAAAAAGGAAAATCGAGGTTTAGATGATGAAAAGAGAAGAAAATAGGAAATGGAAAGAGAGCGGTTGTTGGAAGTATGAAGAAAAAGAGAATACAATTTCGATTATCGAATATTTAGGGGAGGAAGAAGTTGTAAGAGTGCCAGAAGCGATTGATGAGAAAGAAATAAAGGAAGTGGGAAAATACGCTTTTTATAAAAAAAACATAAAAGAGCTTTCTTTGCCAAAAACAGTGGATACGATAGGAAGTCATATGTGTTATGAATGTAGACAGCTCAAAAAAATAGAGATTAGTGACTACTTAGTGGAAATTGGTGATGGAGCTTTTAAAAATTGTAGACAGTTATCCGAAATTGAAATTTTTATTTATCAAGGAAGATATACTTGTCTAAAGAATCTTTTATCAGAAATGAGCCAACAAGTGTTATGTAAATTTCATGACAAAGAACGGTATATGGAGCTTGTATTTCCTGCTTATACCCATAATTATCAAGAAAATACAATGGCTAGAATTATTAATCAGGAGACTTATGGAGCAGGCGCTCATTATCGAGAGGCAATTACAAAGGAAAAGATTTTATATAAGGAATATGATAGCCGTTTTTATTTAGCAGAAAACGTGGAGCAAATAGAAGCGCTTTATGAGATTGCCTTAGCAAGACTTCGTTATCCTGTGGAATTATTAGAAAAGGATAAAGAGCGATATGTCTCTTTTCTAAAGAAAAATTGGGTGTCATTGCTTCAATGGCTGTTAAAAGCACAAAGAAGTGAAGTGATTTTATGGCTTGGAAATTATGAAGAAATAACGGAAGAGCAGATGAAACAACTATTAAATCTGTTGCAACAGGAAGAAGAAATTGAGTTGTTGTCACAACTTATGGAAGTGAATCAGAGACGGTTTTCTTCTTCAAACAAAAAGAAAAGTTTTGTTTTATAAAAGAACAAAAAGTTTTCCTACAGTAATTGTTGGGTAGAAGAGAAGTTTTTTAGAAATAAAAAGAGAGAACAATAGAAAAACAAAGATAGAAAGGAATTATGAATGGAAGAACAATTAGAGGGGAGAGTAAAAGAGCAGGAACGGACAAAAGAAAAGTATAAAAAACTTGGAGAAAAAATTTTAATGGTATCGAGAAATGAACTTTATTTATCGATGCGATTTTTAGATTCCGCTCTTGGAAGTCTTTCCTATGAAATGAATCAAAATACATTTTTTGTCGGAACAGATGGAATATCCCTATTTTATAATCCTAGATTTTTAATGGAGCGGTATGGACAGCATCCAGTGATTGTAAATCGCGCCTATTTGCATATGATTTTACATGCGATGTTTCGGCATATATGGCACCGAGAGGAACGAGAAGAAGAATATTGGAATACAGCTTGTGATATTGTTGTGGAATCCATTATCGATGGAATGGAAAGTCGGGCAGTAAAAAGATTGATTCCTGATAAAAGGGAAGAAATCTATAATGATATTCGGAAATTTCAGAAAGTATTTACGGCGGAAGGTGTCTATCAGTATTTAATAACAGCCCCTCTTACTTGGAAAGAATTTACCGCTATTAGTACAGAATTTCTTGTTGACGATCATAGTTTTTGGAAACATGAGGAAGGGGAAAAGAAAGAGGGAGATTCCTCGGATCAGCAAGGAGAAGAACAAAAAGAACAACAAAAGTTAGAAAATAAGAAAGATAGGCAACGTAGCGATCAGAATACGATGGCAAAAGAGCAAAAGTGGCAAAAGATCACAGAGCAGATGAAAACCAATATGGAGACATTTCGAAAACAGGCGGGAAATGAAGCAGGAAGTCTGTTAAAAGCGTTGAAAGTGGAAACGAGAATTCAACAAGATTTTCGCACTTTTTTAAAACAGTTTGCGGTAGTGAGAGAGGAAATGCAAGTAGATATGGATTCATTCGATTATGGATTTTATCATTTTGGTATGGAATTTTATGGGAATATGCCGTTAATCGAAGAATTAGAATATAAAGAGGTTGCGAAAATAGAAGAATTTGTCATTGCCATTGATACTTCTGGATCTTGTTCAGGAGCTGTTGTAGAGGCCTTTTTAAGAGAAGCCTTTTCTATTTTAAAAGATACAGAGAACTTCTTCCATAAAGTGAATATTCACATCATTCAGTGTGATATGGAAGTGAAAGAAGATATTTGTATTGGCAGTCAAGAAGAATTGGATACGTATTTAGAAGCCTTTGCCATAAAAGGCTATGGGGGAACCGATTTTCGACCTGTGTTTGAGTATGTGAAGACATTGCAAGAGCAAGGAGAGTTAAAGCAATTAAAAGGCTTGCTTTATTTCACCGATGGATATGGAACGTATCCAAAAAAACGAACCGATTATAATACGGTATTTGTATTTCCAGAACAAGATTATTTGGAGCAAGATGTGCCGCCTTGGGCAATGAAATTAGTATTAAATGAAGAACAATTATTTTCGAAGAAGTAAAAAGAGAGGATAACAAAGAAATGAATATTAAACGAGCAAAAGAAGAAATTAAGCGTACCGTACAAGCTTATTTGCAAAAAGATGAATTTGGAAATTATAAAATTCCACCAGTGAATCAAAGACCTATTTTATTAATTGGACCGCCAGGAATTGGAAAGACGGCAATTATGGAGCAGGTAGCAAGAGAGTGTGAAATTGGACTTGTATCCTATACAATTACGCATCATACAAGACAAAGTGCCATTGGACTTCCTTTTATTGAAGAAAAAACATTTGGTGGAAAAGAATATCATGTGACGGAATATACAATGAGTGAAATTATTGCGTCTGTCTATGAAAAAATCGAACAAACAGGATTAAAAGAGGGGATTTTATTCCTCGACGAAATTAACTGCGTGTCAGAAACGTTAGCTCCGACGATGTTGCAGTTTTTACAGGGAAAGACATTTGGAAATCATAAAGTACCAGATGGATTTATTATTGTATCTGCAGGAAATCCTCCAGAATATAACCGATCCGTACGAGAATTTGATATTGTAACACTGGATCGTGTGCGTAAAATGGAAATTGAAGAAGATTTTTCTGTTTTTAAAGAATATGGATATCGAAACGGAATTCATGATGCCATTCTTTCTTACCTAGAATTAAAGAAAGAAAACTTTTATCATATTGAAACAACGGTAGATGGAAAGAGCTTTGTAACGGCAAGAGGTTGGGAAGATCTTTCTAGAATGCTATATCTTTATGAGGAATTAGGGCTTCCAATTGATGAAGAATTGATTTTCCAATATTTGCAATATAAAAAGACGGCAAAAGATTTTGCTTCTTATTATGAACTCTATAAAAAATATAAAACAGAGTATCGAATCAATGAGATTTTAAATGGAACGGAAAAAATTGAAGCCTTTACAAAACTTCAGGAGGCAAACTTTGATGAAAAATTAAGTGTTATTAGCTTATTCCTAGGCAAATTGACAGAGATGTTTAAGAAAGTAGATTTTGTGGATCAATTTGTAAATGATCTCTTTGAGAAATTGACGGAAATAAAAGAGCAGTTATTATCGGAGGAATCGGTAGAGAAAGCGGATACCATTCTTCTTCAATATGTGCAGAAGAAAGAAGAAGAAAGAGTAGCCAAAAAGAAAGGTGGTTTGCTCGGAAAAGAGGCGGAAAAAGTTGCCCTTTTCGTGGAAAAACTTCTCTATGATTACGTCTATCGTTTAAAAGAAAAAGGAATTTTACAAAAAGAAGAAGCGATGGATGTGATTCGGGGAGAATTCCAAAAAGAGATTGAAAAGAGAGAGTCCATAGTGGAACAAGCAAAAGAACAATTGAAAATAGCATTTGATTTTATGGAAGAGAATTTCGGACAGAGTCAAGAAATGGTTATTTTCTTAACAGAATTGACTGCCAATTATTATAGCATGAATTATATTCGAGAATATGGCTCAGAAGAATATTATCGTTATCATAAAGATTTATTATTAAGTGAAAGAAAAGAAGAATTGATTCGGGAAATTCGGATGGCCTTATAGTTATATGACAAAAAATATTTTTCAAAGATAGTAGAGAATAAAAAATAAAAACAGGATAAATGTAAAAAAAAGGAAAATAGATATAAAGAAAATGTTAAAAAGTGTCAAAAAATACATAATTGGCACTTTTTTTTATGAAAATTATTTGAAATTAAGAAAAATAAATGTATAATAGAAAACAAGTAACATATTAAGAAAAATTACTCTAATAAATCCGATGGAATGATTGGTGTTGTAGACGACAAATTTTGATAGAGATTTTCCAAATTTTTATAATAAGAGGAAAGCACCTGTAACTCTTTGATAATTTGTGTCTCTGTTTGAGTAAGAGTTTCTAATTGCTTTTGGGAATAGGAAATAGCTTCCTGTAATGACTCCAATTTATGGTTGAGAAACCGTAAATGCTCCCCTAATTGCGATAAAGCAGTATTCATGATCTCAGGGGCTACATCACTTTCATTAATCCAACTACTGTCTCCGCGTAGAGGATAAAGAGAAAGTGGTTTATTTCCAAGCAGTTCATCTGTAGAAACACTTAATATGTTACTTATTTTTATGATCAAATCGCTGGATAATTCGGCTTTTCCCGTTTCATAACGAGATATCTGAGCAGGAGAAACAGAAAGAAGAGAAGCAAGTTCTTTCTGGGTAATATGCTGTTCTTTTCTAATTTCTTTTAAACGAAGTTTCATAGTTTTCTCTCTTTCTACTTTATCCTATCATCCAAAATAAAATATAAGAATATTCTACCCCGATTTCATAGAAAAAATAAAAAAGTTGCATAATACGCAAGTTGCGAATTTCGCAAATGGTGGAAAGCGCATTTGAAAGTATAGTTTCTGACCCGTTTCCTTCAAACAAAACAAAGGCTGATATGCTACAACGATAAAATCCTAGCATATCAGCCTTTTTCCATCAATATTAATTGTTTCTATAAAAAAATAAAAATACTCTATAAATGAGGAGGAGGCTGTTACATTATTGGTTCAGGGGGGAGGAGGAAACAATAATATAACAGCCATATGAAATAATATGAAAAATTTTTTTTGATAGCCTGCATTGACTATGCTCTTAGTATATAGTATAAATGTGTAGAAACTTTGTTGAATATATGAATAATATGTGAACCTTTTGTAAAAAGTTTTATTCCATATTTTGGAAAGATAAAGAAGGAATGATAAGCGCATATTGCATAAAAAAATAATAAATAAAATTAGGAATTATTTTATTTATTTTTAATATTTGTTTATAGGAAAAACATTGATGTTTACAAGGAAAATGCTATAATAGAATATATAAAGAGCTTTTCAATAATATTTGAATCCTCTCCCCTCATTTTTTAGAAGTAGAAAAAGAACCTCGTGCGTTGAGGTTCTTTTTTTTATCTTATAGGATTAGGGTGTCAAAAGGTCACTGACCTTTGGTATATATTTGTACCTTGAAAACTTAACACGATATTTAAAATCACAGTGATATTTGGTAAAATATAAGTATCAAATATCGAGGTGATTCAAATGGCGTTTGTTACTAATGATAATCAACAATTAACTCTGACCGATAGTACTCTTAATCTCACGCAAAGAGAAAAAAGAGTTTTGGAAAAATCATGGGCAAAAACTTTTGCCGAAAAAGTTTTTCCGGCTATTGATGAAAGTATTTTTTCTGTTCTATATAGCGATAAAGCTTCTCGTCCCAATACACCTGTAAATGTAATTGTAGGGGCACTGATTCTGAAAGAAGCTCTTGGTGATACGGATGATGAATTAGTGGAGTCACTCATGTTTGACATCCGTTATCAGTATGCCCTTCATACAACAAGCTTTGAGGAACAACCTCTCAGTGACCGTACATTAAGCAGATTCAGGGCAAGGGTATTAGCATATGAAACGGAACATGACATTGACCTGATTCATGAATGTGTTGTAAAGATGGCAAAAGAGATAGCTGAATTTATGGGTATATCCCTCAACAGACAGCGTATGGA
>DVIZ01000126.1 GCA_018710905.1 Candidatus Scybalomonas excrementigallinarum
TTTTCCTTGGGAAACATTTTGAATCAACTCATTTTCTAAAGCATATATATCTTCTAATATATTAATTGTTAGCAATGTTTCATCTATCTGATAATTGGATTCTACTTTTATTTTTGGCTCTTCATATCGGATCTTATACTCTCGATATTCCAACGAAAAATCATCCATATTTCCCCAGATAGACTCTCCTAAAGTAGTAATAATAGAAAAGAGAATCCCTTCTTCTCGAAAAATGGATAAATTGGAATAGTATTTTCTTAACTGCATTACTTGTTCTTGTTTCAGATTTTGTCGCTCTGCTACTTCTAACAAAAAAGATTCTGGGACTTCTTTTGTCACATATGATCCCACAAAGAAACAAGTATCTTCTGTTTCTTCTGGTATTCTCATAAAAATATAATTGCAATGATACTCATCCACTATATGATACACAGTCCTTTTGTTCATTTCTTGGATATCGATTTCAAATGATGTCATTTCCTTCTCTTTTCTCAGCAATAAATGCCGTAACCCCAAATCTAGCTCCTTTGTCTTTCCTATCTCACAAACTCCAACGATATGAGTCGGTAAAAGCATTTGTTGAAATAATCTTTTCGTAAAGTTTAGATCTGAATCGTAATACATCATTTCCCTGTCCCCCTTTTTTTATTCCATCTATTATATTATTTCTTATTTTCTGATAAAACTCAATATTGCCTAAAAATTTTTCTATAATTAGTAAAGATGTTTCTAACACTTATTTCTTTTTTTCTCTATAATAAATCTAACTTGATATCTTTTATTAAAATTTTTATGAGAAAGGGGTTACAATTATATGAAAAACAATCAAACACTCCCACATTTTGGAATCCGAGACAAAGTTGGTTATATGTTTGGGGATTTTGGTAACGATTTTACTTTTATCTTCGCCAGCACTTATCTTATGGTATTCTATACAAAAGTTTTAGGTGTTAGCGCCAATATGGTTGGCACGCTATTTTTAATTTCCCGCTGTATTGATGCTTTTACGGACATTGGAATGGGAAGAATCGTAGATTCCATAAAACCTGCAAAAGATGGTCGATTCCGTCCTTGGATTCGCAGAATGTGTGGACCTGTGGCACTGGCTAGTTTTTTAATGTATCAAAGCTCTTTAGTAAGTGCTTCTATGACTGTAAAAATTGTCTATATGTTTGTCACCTATATTTTATGGGGAAGTGTTTTCTATACTGCTATTAACATTCCTTATGGCTCTATGGCTTCTGTTTTAAGCGAAGATACAGACGATCGGGCTTCCCTTTCTACTTTTCGTAGTGTTGGCGCTACACTAGCAAGCCTTGTCATCGGAATTGGTGCTCCTATCTTAATCTACACAACCGATGAAGCCGGTAACCAAATTGTTCAAGGCAGCCGTTTTACTCTCATTTCTGGTGTATTCTCCATTGCTAGTATTATTTGTTATGTATTGTGCTATTGCTTAACAACAGAACGCGTCAAAACAGAATCACTTGTAAAAGAAAAAACAAATATTTCTGAAACAATTTCCACACTCTTAACAAATCGTGCTTTGATCGGTATTATCCTTGCTGCTCTTTTTGTTTTAATTGCTCAGCTATTATCCCAGACGGTAAATCAATACTTATTTATTGATTATTTTAAAAGCAAGGAAGCGCTTTCCTTTATGAGTATTGTTGGAATTCTTCCATCCCTGATTCTAGCACCATTTGCCGTACCAATTACAAAAAAATTTGGCAAAAAAGAAGTCGGTGCCGTTGGATCCATTTGCGGAAGTCTTTCTTGCTTACTTCTATTCTTCTTGCACACCCAATCTGCTTATTTATATATCACGATCAACATCATCGGTTTTCTAGGATTTGGTATCTTCAATCTCATTATTTGGGCGATTATCACAGATGTTATTGATGATCAGGAAGTAAGAACAAACAAGAGAGAAAATGGAACCATCTACGCTGTCTATTCCTTTGCACGAAAAATCGGTCAGGCGTTAGCTGGTGGTCTTGGTGGTTATGCTCTTAGTTTAATTGGTTTTGACTCCACAAGACAGGTACAAACGGAGGCTGTTGCCAATGGGATTTATACACTTGCAACTTTATTCCCTGCCGTTCTCTACATAATAGTAGGACTTTGCCTCATTTTCGTTTATCCATTGAATAAAAAGAAAGTAGAACTTAACATTCAAATCTTAAAAGAAAGACGAACACAAGGGTAAGAAACTTATAAAATATGATACAAACAAGGAGATTTTTATGATGTTTGTAATGGCACTTGTTGTTTTGAAAAAGTAGATACAAAAAGAGAGATTATCAAACTTACTTGATAATCTCTCTTTTCTATTTTCAGTCACTTTATTCTTCCTTCTTCTTCACCAGTAAAAATACCGTTACCATAATAAAGAAAAATCCTACTAAATCGATAACACCAAACACGGTATGAAGCCAAAGTGCTGAAATAATGGTGGCTGCAACTGGTTCTACACTAGCAATCAAACTCGATTTTACAGAACCAATCAAATGGACTCCTTGTAAATAAAGGGTATAGGAAATAGCTGTCCCAAATAAACTAATTCCAATTAACCCTAATATAATATGATAATTCCAAGAAATAAAAATCGTCCATACTCGTGTTATGATTGCTGTAAAAATTCCACCAAATATCATGGCATATCCTAAGACAAGCATACTCCCCCACTTAGAAATTAAATTTCCTGGAGCAACTGTATAAATCAATAAACCAACTGCAGATAACAGTCCCCAAGTAAGACCTTCTTTTGATAACACCATGTTAGAAGGATTTCCATGAGTCGCTAGTAAAAAAGTTCCTAAGATCGCAAATACAATAGCAACCAACTCTTTGATGGAAGGTAATCTTCTTCCACAAATACAAGCATAAATCATAATTAAAACAGGGCCTAAATATTGTAATACGGTAGCTGTTCCCGCATTTGAATAAGAAATAGTAACCAAATAAGAATATTGGCTAAAAGTGAGTCCAAAAATACTATATAAAATTAGATGTAAAATATCTTTTTTATGACTCCATACTTCTTTTGTTTGTTTTGGATTTTTTACAAATGAAAGAAGTAATAATAAACACCCTGCAAATAGCATACGAATTACGGTAACCATGGCAGGTGTAATATCTTCATGACTAAATAAATATTGTCCGCATGTCCCAGAGAACCCCCAAAGCACAGCTCCAATAAAAGTATATAATACTCCTTTTTTCGTCTTGTAATAACTTTCATCTCTTTGTCTCATCATTTTCCTTATCCTCTGCCTTTTAAAACTTTTTAGAAATACTATATTAAACTTAACTTATTAAGCTTGTAATTGATAAATAATAGATCCTATTGTTAATATATATATCCAATAAAAAAGAAATACAAAGCAAATAATTGTTGGAGTATATACGAAAACGAGCTTTTTCTTTTTATGAGGACATTTTGAAATTTTATAATATTTATAAAAAAGAATGGTATCAATTAACATTGGAATCGCCCCTATTGCTAGCCAATTGAACGCTAGCTCATATAATTGCATTGGTAGCATAGCATCTGGAAAAGGAACTATATTTATTTTTAATAACACAATAATTAATAAAATAAATGTAATAAGTGTCCCTATCACATAGACAAGCCCCACCACTCCTCTGGATATTTTATGTACCATACTATCACCTCATTTTCTCTAATTTTTTATGTGATAGGATAACTCGATTTAAGAAAAATTTCCTATCACAGAACAAAGTATGCATTGCACACTCTTCCTGACTTTAAGTTACTTCTAGCAATGCATACTTTGCCGGGCGCGAGCAGTTTGCGAAGCAAAATCATCTTCTTTTTCTTTGCATACAATGAGAAACTCGCTCCGCGGGTTTCTCATGTTCGTGGGCGGCATCAAATAGAAATGCAGGCATTTCTGCTTGACTTATGCCTTTCACGCAAGCTGCGCATTGTTCACACGTAGTACTTTTTTTAATGCAACAAGGTATTTCCTATGAAACAAAAAAAACTCCAAACATAATGTTTGGAGTTTCACTCTATACCTTAAAAACTACACACAGAAATTTTATCTTTCGATTTTAACTTTTAGGTCAAGCCCTCGACCTATTAGTATTAGTCAGCTCCACATGTTACCATGCTTCTACCTCTAACCTATCAACCTTGTCGTCTTCAAGGGGTCTTACTAGCTTACGCTATGGGAAATCTCATCTTAAGGGGGGCTTCACGCTTAGATGCCTTCAGCGTTTATCCCTTCCTAACTTGGCTACTCTGCCATGCACT
>DVIZ01000127.1 GCA_018710905.1 Candidatus Scybalomonas excrementigallinarum
TAAATAATGAACTTGAGGAAGTAACAGAAGCGTTAAATAGAAGATATTGGAAAGAACAATATCAATATATAGCAGTAAGGGATTATAATACAAAAGGATTGACAGGAGCTTTACATTATGATGATGTTACAGATAATCAATATGGAAATTTACTTAAGCTAATATATGAAATTAGTAAACCACAAGAAGCAGAAGGAGCTGGTGGCTCATGGGGACTTGGAAAAACAGTTTATTTTCGTGTAGGCATGGGCTTAGTTTTATATTATAGTAGAATAATTGATGAAAGTGGGAAGTATGCTTCACGTTTAGCAGCATCATTAGTAGAAAATGAATTGGAAAAGGATTCTTTAATTCCTATATTTAATAAGAAAACAAAACGAGGCATTGCTTGGTGGGGAGATGAGATTGATACAAATAAAACAAGACCATGTACAGATGAATCATATATAGAATATGTGTTAAGTATTTTTGGAATTGAGCCATATAAAGGTGATGAGACAGGTACAACAGTTATTATTCCTTATATTGAGGAAGGAAAATTACTTGAAAGTAATCAGATTGAATATCGAAATGGAGAAGATAGCATTATACAGCCATTTTGGAGAAATAATATTGTAAGTTATTTAAAAATTGCAGTTCAGAGATGGTATGCACCTAGATTGAATAATACGAATTATACGCATGGAAAATATTTACAGGTTTTGATAAATAATGATGGAATTGGAATGGATACAATGGAGCCGGCATTTCAAATAATTCAATCATTGTATAATAGGGCAATTGGGGGTAACAATAGAAAAGATATTTTAGATTGTCAAGGCGCAGAAACAAAAGTTGAGGATATTAATTTAAGAAGTGTTTTGCAAAAGACTAAAGCAGGAACCATTGCTTATACGAAAGTATCGCGAGAGCTCTTAAAGACAGGATTTCCAGATAATAAACCAGAACCGTATATGTATTTTAATTGTGAAATAAGGGATAAAGAAAAAAATAAACCTATTGTGTGTTTTACAAGAAAACCAGGAATGATTGTATCATATGAAGATTCAGGAAAATGGGTTGATGGAATTAGTTCAACTAATAAAGATGAGTTTTTATTTGGAGTATTTGTTTTAAACTCTGATAATCAACTAGTGGGGACAAAAGAGTGTTATAGTCTAGAAGAATACATGAGAAAGAGTGAGATGGCAGATCATACTTCTTGGGGAGATTTTAATATAGAAAAATGCAATCCTAGAATTGTATCAAGAGTACAGAGCAAAGTCAACCAAAAAATAGAACATGAATTTTCTGTAAGTGAAGATGATAATTCAAGCAAATTAAACTCTGGATTAGGAAAAATGTTTGGTGAACTTTTATTACCGCCTGAAAACTTTGGGAAAAAACCAAGTGTAGGAAGTAGTGAAAATAATAGTGGAGAAAATTATTCAGAAAGGCATAAGAATATTATCTTTGAATATAAGCCATCAAAAACAAAATATTTTAATGGTGGAATGGTTGCTAGCATTAAGTTAAAGGCGAAAGGAAAAGTTAATTTTACAGGAATCAAAATAGCGATTGATTCAGATTCAGGAGTTATTAATCCAATAGATTGGGAGAATAAACTTGGATTAAAGGTGCCATTTGAAATAGTTAATATTGATATTTTATTAACAAAATATGATGAAGAAAATATTAATGTAACTGATAAAATCAATTTAGAAACTGACAAGTTAACATTTAAAGATATTGTATATCAACTAATAAAATCAGATAATGGAACTGGAATTGGAATGCATATTATTATGCAAGAAAGACATTCTATAGAAATTGAATTAGCTGTTACATTAAAATTACATCGAAGAGATATAAAAGCAGTATTTGTAATGGAGAAAGAAGGTGAGAGATAATGGCTGCTAGCATTTCTCTTTTTCCAACGCTTAATGATGAGTTGTTTGGGAAAATAAGATATCAAGTTTCTCAATATGAATTTTATTATATTCGAGAAGAACAAGAAAATTTTTTAAGAACTGAGGAAATAGAAAATGGTTCTATGATAAATAAATTAATGGATGATGAAGGAATTTGGTCTCCAGATGAATATAATCTATGTATTAGAAGAAAGTATTCATTGCGTACATATCAATGTCTTTTTGGGGAAAATGGTATCGCATGTAGTAACGCTATTTTAGGATTGGCTTTAATGTGGACTTCTTCAGATTCAAAACAGAGAGGAGTAGTTCCAATTGGAGATATTTCAAATTCTTTAAAAGATTTAGAGCTGATACTTGATTATGAATTTATACAAGCCCAACTTAGGGGATTAGTAGAGTTTACAACTATAGTATATATAAAAAATGTAGGAACTCCTTCTTGGGAGGAAGAACATTTAGCTAATGAATATGGATGTATATTGGGAGAGTTGGATAAATTTATTATTAAGCTAGATGGAACAGGTTCAGTATTTCCTATGTATGAAGTAAATGAGATAGGACAACCTTTATGGTATGTGAAATGTGATTGGGATGATCCAACATATGAACAGTTTTCTGAATGCATTTCAATTAACATTAATACTGCACATAAAAATTATAAATATTTGGATAAGAAAAAAAGAACATTTAATGAACAATTATTAAAAGAAATAATTGCAAGTGCACTTGTTTTGATTATTACTAAGTTGAAAGGTCAAGAAGATTATTGGGATGAAACAATGAGTGGTAATAATCTTGAAACAGGAAGTGTTTCAGAAGCAATTTATTATTTTGTTAATACATTAGAATGGGATGTGTCAACACCTGAAACCATATCTCTTTCAATTAGAAAATTTTTTGATCAAAGGATGTAAATAAAAAGATGATGAAAACACTGAGTCGTTTAGAATCTCAAAAGGCAATGCAAGAATGGATTGCTAATTATCCTAATTTGCCTAAAATAGATGATGAATATATTAAAATAAGAAATGAAATCCAAGCTTTTAATAGAAAAGTTAGAGAAGAATATCCGGAAAACATGCCAAAAAGAGATTATTATATTGATGTTCACATAGGAATTTTATTATATGATTTTTTATGGAGGCAACCAAAATTTAATATGCGGGTAGCAGCTAATGATGATTTTTGGAGATTTTTATCTATAAAAGTTGCACCAGATGTAGTTGCCGAGCGTTGGGGAAAAGATAATGAAAGTCATTATTGGAGCAAAGCAGTACGTATTTGGTTTAGATCAATATGGTGGTATGTTCATTTATCTTGGCAAGGGGATATGCAAAATACTGCCAAGGTATTAGAGGCACCATGTTTTACAACAGATAGTATACTAAATCTTGAAGAAAGGACAGGACGTAAGGGGACTTTTATCAATGTATATAGATACATTATGTATTATTATAGTCATATTTCAAAGGCGACTTTAGATGAATTTAATAGGAAGTCTGGACGACAACAAGATGATTTGTTCAGGGTTATAATGAAATTAAACACAGCCAAGGTTATGATTATTGATCCAGCTCTGTATCTAGGAGGCGAAAAGGAATATGTTCGTTCCCTATTCCTAGATGCGGGGGTGAGAGTATAATGTTACCTAAAGTGATTGACTTGTTTTCAGGTTGTGGTGGATTAGCACTTGGATTTGAAAAGGCAGGATTTGATATTATAGCAGGTATAGAATTAATGCCAGAAGCTTGTAAAACAATATCATATAATTTATCATGGAGATATGGAAAAAAAGAAAGTCATATTTGTGGTGATATTACTCAATTAAATGGCGATATTTTTAAAAATAGAATAGGAAAAGAAGGATGTATAATTATTGGAGGCCCACCATGTCAAGCTTATTCAATGGCTGGTAGAGGTAAATTACGTTCTCTTGGAGAAGAACGAGTGAATATAAAGGATGCAAGAGGGTATCTATACCAAGATTTTTTAAGATTTGTTTTTGAGATGCAAGCTAGAGCAGTTGTGATGGAGAATGTTCCGGAGTCAGTAAACTTTGGTGGAATGAATATTCCAGAAATAGTGTGTTATGAATTACAAAAAAAAGGATATAAAGCATATTGGACGATATTGAATGCAGCAGATTATGGAGTTCCACAAGTAAGAGAAAGAGTTTTTGTTGTGGGAATTAAAGAAGATGAGCATCGAGAAATTTTATTGCCAATGCCAACAAATAGAAGTAAAGATAATATTTTGACACAGCATCAAAAGAGATTTGAGAGTTATAAACAGTCTATTTTTTTTAGAGAACCACTAGGAACAGAGAACGTAAAGGAGTTATGGGTAACAGTGGGAGAAGCTTTTTCTGATTTACCAATTATTTTTCCGAATGTAGGAACAAAATACAAAAGTATTCCTTTGAATATTGAATATCCTTATAAAATAGAAATACAAAATGATTTTCAAAAAAAAATGAGATGTTGGTATGAAAAAGAAACTTTTGGAGTTTCTGCTAATGCATTTAGAAGAAACACAAGAGATTTCCCTATTTTTGCAATGATGAAGCAAGGTGATAATTATATAGATGCTTCCAAAATAGCGGATGACCTATTTAAAGAAGAAGCAAAAATATTTGGTTATGTTGAAGGTAGCGAGGAATATAAGAAATTATATAAAAAAATGGTACCATGTTATGATAGGGAAAAATTTGAGGGGAAATGGAGAAAATTGGATGAAAAGAAACCTTCGCATACATTAGTAGCACATCTAGAAAAGGACACATATAGTCATATTCATCCTTGGGAACCAAGAGGAATTAGTGTTAGGGAGGCTGCGCGAATACAGTCATTTCCTGATGATTTTTATTTTGATTGTTCAATGGGAGATGCATATAAACAAATTGGAAATGCTGTACCACCATTATTAGCTTTAGGTGTTGCAAAAACATTATATAGTGCATTTATGGAGGAATAGTCAATGAATATACTAGAAGAAATTAGAGAATATTTTGCTTCAAAGCGAAATGGAATGAGGGATATTATTTCGTTGTCTGAAGAATATCCTGCTATGGTAATTCGAGATGGAGAGGAGTATGGAGTTGCTATTATTTATAATAATGAAAAAGAAATTTTAGAGAAATTTTCAAATAGCAGATTATATACTAAAGAAATATTCATAAATGGTAAAGAAAATAAATATTTGATTTTAAGTTGTATGTTGGAGAATCTTAGATATGAATTTGCTACAGTGTGTGCTCAATTCATTGAGCCAGGAGACAATGGGATAAATAGAAAGCATTTATTACAAGATCCATTAGATTGGTGGAAACAATGGAAAGAATTAATGGGGAATACAATATCTGAGCAACAAGTCTATAATATAATAGCAGAAATGATAGTATTGGAGCAATTATATAGAGAGGATCATACAGTTCAATGGACTGCGTTAAATTCAGGAAGTCATGATATAGAGGGTGACACAGGAAGTTATGAAGTAAAATCTACAATAAAAAAATATGAAACAACTATTACAATTGCCGGACAACATCAATTGCGTAGTATAAAACGTTTACAGTTATATTTTTGTAGATTAGAAAAATCTAGAGAAGGGGTCTCTATAAATGATATGGCAGAAAAATTGACTTTAAATGGATATGATAAAGAAAAATTAGAGCAACAACTATGTAAATTAGGATATGAAAAAGGGGGAAGTGTTAGAGATGAAAAATATGTAGTATTAGAAAAAAGAAAATACGAAGTAGATGATAAATTTCCTAAGATAGTTGAATCATCATTCAAGGGGAATAAAATACCTGATTCGGTGCTTCACATTACATATACCATTGATTTAGGAGGTTTAGACTACACTGTATGGTAACTAAGGAGATAGAATGTTTAGAGTAATTGAAACCTTTAGTGGAATTGGAAGTCAAGCAAAAGCACTAGAACGTATAGGTGTAGAGTATGAGATCGTGCATACTGCTGATTGGGATATTAATGCAATACTAGCTTATTGTATGATTCATAAAGGTAAAATAGATATAGATAAATATATAAATGTTAGTGATGAAGATGTGATTGATTCATTAAGGAAATTAACATTAAGTATGGATGGAAAAAAAATAATGAATGAAAATTCATTTATTAGAATGCCAATGTTGCTAAAAAGAAAATTATATACTGCAATTTTAGAAACGAAAAACTTGGTGAGTATAACAGATATTAAAGGTGATAATATTCCAGAAAATATTGATCTATTTACATATTCGTTTCCATGCCAAGATTTATCGTTATGTGGGTGTTGGCATGGAAATAAAAGTGGGATTGCAAGAGATGCTCATAATAGATCGGGAATGTTATGGGAAGTGGAAAGGATATTGCTTGAGATGAATGAAAAGGGACGCCAACTTCCTAGATTTCTTGTAATGGAAAATGTAACTAATATTCTGTCGAAGTTACATGAAAAGGATTTTGAAGATTGGAAATCAACATTAGAGGATTTAGGATACTATAATAAAGTATATAGGTTAAATGCGAAAAATTTTGGTATACCACAAAAGAGAGAGCGAGCATATATGATAAGTGTGTTATGTGATAATAATACTATTGTGGATGAAGTCAAAAGATATTTTAGAGATCATGATTTAGAAAAAGAAGAAGCAAAAATACTTAAGCAACGTCAATTATATTTAAAAGATATTTTATGCTTAGATTATTCTAAAAATAAAAAATATAAAGAAGAAGCTGATGCGAGTAAGCCCAATAATACACCATCACGTCAAAAAATATATGAAGATAATGATATTTTATATGATGGAAAAAATATAAATGAAATTTGTGTTAATACAGTTACAACAAAGCAAGATAGAAATCCAAATTCTGGAATAATAGTATATAAAAATTATGCAAGAGGTAAAACAAAATGGAGATATTTGACACCAAGAGAATGTTTTAAATTGATGGGATTTGATGAAGATGATTTTGATAATGTAATAAAAGATAATCCCCAAGTAACAAAGAGTAGAAAATTATATTCTACAGAAAAGCTTATTAAACTAGCAGGAAATAGTATTGTAGTTGATGTATTAGAAGCAATATTTAGACAAATTATAGAAATTAATAATAAAATATTGGGAGAAAGAAAATAATTTTTAAGTTTAATATAATGAGATTTTGGTTCTATAATAAATGTTGGGGTGGTTTTCACCCCAGCTTTTTTGTGTATAATAAAAAA
This sequence comes from Candidatus Scybalomonas excrementigallinarum, assembly GCA_018710905.1. Lineage (GTDB taxonomy): Bacteria > Bacillota > Clostridia > Lachnospirales > Lachnospiraceae > Scybalomonas > Scybalomonas excrementigallinarum. The sequence continues at coordinate 7,146 of DVIZ01000127.1, forward strand.
GACCACTGCTCTTCACTACAAAGAAATAGGGGTAATTATAATAAAAAATCAAAATTATTATATCACAGAATTCTTAAATTTAAGAGGGGGACAGATAACAAAGTTAGAACGAAAAATAGAAGGGATCTTCTTTTATATAATGACAAAACGAATAAAATTTATCACTATCGTATACAGACAATAAAAGATGTTCGCTATTACCATTAAATGGGATTTTGAGTTTTAAAGAAAGGTTGCTATGTTTGTAAGCATTGTGGAAATACTTTTATGAATTCTATGAATTTCTTGAAAGATATTTACGAAGAATGATACGTACAACAAAAGGGAATCCATACGTATTATTTGATGTTTGTACAAAAAAGAGATTGCAAAGCGATATCAAGTATCTCTCTTTACAGGCTCTTGCATTTCAAAGGAAATGTAGAAATAGGAAAGTATCATAAAGAACTTGATATTTTAAAGGAGCCATAGTTTACTTATTTACAGCCTTATTTTTTCTCTTATACATGACAAGAGAAAAAATGAGTGGAATAGTATTGGGACTTAGAAGGCATTCGAAAAGAAAAACAAAGAGGAAAGGCGATTTTAATCGAGGTTTGTTTTGTAGATGCTTAAGATGACTATGAGTTGTATAAAAAGATAGGATATCTAAAGATTGTAGAAACGATAGCAGATGGTATTATAGAGATGGATGACGACTGGAAGAAAAAGGCGAGTCGATGGGAGAAACAAGGAAAGATGTTCCGTATTTATCATTTTTCTTGGTGGGAGCAGGAGCTGCCAATGAAAGAGAAAATGATGAATGGAATGAGAAATTTAGATAGAGTTGGAAGGAAAGTAGACTATATCATAACCCATTCTCTTTATTCTGGCTTTATACGCTCTGTAGGATATGGATTGTATAAGCAAGATAGGCTAACAGACTATTTAGAGAATATAAAAAACTCAGTAAAATATAGTAGATGGTTTTGTGGATACTATCATAGGAATGAAGAAGTGGATAAGAAAACGATGATTTTATATGATAAGATCGTGAGAATTGTGTAGTAAAAGAGGGAAGAGTCATACGAACAGGAATATTTTGGATCCAAAAAAATGTTAAGAAAACGGGCAAAAGTGAGAAATTACGTTGGTGGATTTTCTTTTCTATATCCCTTATAATTTGTTTAAAAAGTATAGGAGGGAATGACAATGAGTTTAGGAAATAGTCTTTTTAGTGCCCGCAAAAAAGTGGATTATCGCAAGAGGCAGTTGCAGAAAAGCTAGGTGTAAGCAGACAGACAATTTCAAAATGGGAACTTGATGAAACGCTTCCAGACATACGCCAGTCCAAAAAACTATCTCAGTTATATCATCTTACATTAGATGAATTGATAGATTTTGACTTGGAACAAAAAGAAATTGAAGAAGCTATCCAAAATATAAGTGATGAGAAGCAACAAAAAATCGATTGGACAAATGTTTGGGGTAAGAAATATCCTGTTCTTATTACTTATCAAAAAACAGTGGAAATTAATGATTATGCAGTTAGAATACGAGAGTTGCTGGATAGTTTGAAAAGCCGTTATGGTTATAATGATTTAGATGCCATGCTGGTATTAAAAGATATTTTAGCTCATGTGTGGAATGGTAAGAAATAGAAAAATCAGCTGAATTAGTCAACGTTTGCTTGATGAAATGGATGAGCGAAAGAAGGATTCCGTTTGAAATTTATGATGTGAAAAAAGCCTTTGATATGGTACAATAAATGTGTCATATTAAGGCTTTTTCTGTTATAGAAAGAGTTTGACAATGCCTTAGAAATATAAATATGATAAAGGAAAAATCCTGTAATATTAAGGTTTTGAAGGTTTATGAAAGGATATAAGGAATATGATAAAAATATTATTTATCTGCCACGGCAACATTTGTCGTTCGCCAATGGCCGAATTTGTTATGAAAGATTTAGTAGAAAAAGAAGGGCTAGCAGAAGAATTTTTTATTGCTTCTTCTGCCACAAGCCGAGAGGAAATTGGAAATCCTGTGCATCATGGAACAAGAAATAAACTTGCACAATATGGGATTTCTACCAAAGGGAAGTATGCGGTTCAAATGACGAAAAAAGATTATAATGCCTATGATTATCTCATTGGAATGGAACAGTGGAACATTCAGAACATATTAAAAATTGTTGGTTCCGATCCCAAAAAGAAAGTTCATCGTTTGTTAGATTTTTCAGAGAATCCAAGAGATATTGCGGATCCATGGTATACAGGGGATTTTGACCGTACCTATGAAGATGTATTAGAAGGGTGTAAAGCTCTATTAAATCATATTTTAAAGGAAAATCAAAAATAAGAAAGAAAAAGCAATAAAAAGAAAAAGAGAAAGGAAGGAAAATGGAAGGAAATGATTTAATTTCCAGTTTAAAAGGTGTTGGAGATAAGACGACCGCTTATTTTCATCGATTAAAACTGGATACAATTGAAGATTTGGTACAATTTTATCCAAAGTGTTATTTGACTTATGAAGAGCCAATTCTTTTAAACGAAGCACAAGAAGGAGAACGTATGGCGTTTCGCCTTATGATATCCTCACCAATTCTTGTTCGATTAGTAAAAAAGTTTAAAATTGTAACGTGTACAGCAGAAGATTTATCTGGCAAGGTAACTTTAATGTGGTATAATATGCCTTTTTTAAAGAAAACATTGCATGCTGGACAGACGTGGATTTTCGTTGGCACACCTGTTTATAAAAAAGGCAGATTGACTATCGAACATCCAGAGTATTATACCGAAGAACAGTATGAACGTATGAGAGTGACGCTTCAGCCAGTATATTCTTTAACCGAAGGTTTAACGAACAAAACGGTGCAAAAAGCTATGATACAAGTGATGCCTTACATAAAATCCCAAAAAGAATATATGCCGAAAGCAGTCATAGAGAAATATCAGTTTTGGAGCTATAGTGATGCGTTAGCAGAAGTGCATTTTCCAGTAAGTAAGGAGCGATTAATTGAAGCGAAGAAACGATTGATTTTTGATGAGTTTTTCTTGTTTTTAAATGCCATGTACTTAATGAAAGAACAGACAATCGTTGTCCATAATCATTATAAAATTATGCCATCAAAGGAAACAAAGGCTTTACTACAATCGTTGCCATATTCTTTAACTGGTGCACAGATGCGGGCATATGAGGAAATAAAAGGGGATTTAAGCAGTAAAAAAATTATGAATCGCCTTGTTCAAGGAGATGTTGGTTCAGGAAAGACAATTTTAGCAGTATTGGCATTATTAGATACTGTAAAGGCTGGATACCAAGGGGCTTTGATGGTTCCGACAGAAGTTCTTGCAAGACAGCATTATGAGACAATTGAAGGCTTACTTGCCCCATATAACGTTCGTGTTGGACTGCTGACGGGTGCAACGAAGATGTCTGAGAAACGTGTTATTTATGAACAATTAAAAAATCATGAGTTAGATCTGATTATAGGAACTCATGCTTTAATTCAAGAGCAAGTAGAGTATGCGAATTTGGCTCTTGTTATTACCGATGAGCAACATCGATTTGGCGTGCGTCAAAGAGAAGCATTGGCATCAAAAGGAAAACAACCCCATGTGCTTGTTATGAGTGCTACGCCGATTCCTAGAACACTTGCTATTATTTTATATGGGGATTTGGATATTTCTGTGATTGATGAATTGCCAGCTAACCGTCTTCCGATTAAGAACTGTGTTGTGGATACAAGTTATCGTCCAAAAGCCTATCGTTTTATAGAAAACCAAGTGGAGCTAGGACGACAAGTTTATGTGATCTGTCCAATGGTCGAAGAGAGTGAAACGATAGAGGCGGAGAACGTAACCGACTATACGGTAAAATTACAACAGCAGTTAAGAGCCGGAATTCGTGTTGCCTGTTTAAATGGAAAGATGAAACAAGCGGATAAGCAAGAAATTATGGAGCAATTTTCTAGGCATGAAATTGATGTTCTCGTCTCTACGACTGTAATTGAAGTCGGAATTAATGTGCCAAATGCTACAGTTATGATGGTAGAAAATGCAGAACGTTTTGGACTCGCTCAGTTACACCAGCTACGCGGACGTGTTGGACGAGGGGGATTTCAGTCCTATTGTATTTTTATGAGCGGTAGTAAAAAGCAAGAGACAATGGAGCGATTATCCATTTTAAATAAATCCAATGATGGATTTTTTATTGCAAATGAAGATTTACGCCTTCGTGGACCAGGAGATTTTTTTGGAATTCGACAAAGTGGAATTTTAGATTTTGTATTAGCCGATGTATACGATCATGCAGATTTATTAAAAATGGCTGACGATGCGATGAAGTGGCTAATAAAACAAGGATGGCATCCAAGAGAATTGGATAGTGAAAAATTTAAGAAAAAGTTAGAAGGCGCTTTACAGCTTTAGCAGATAAAAGATATTGACAGCCAATTTTATTTGTGTTACTATTTAGTTAGTTTAAACTAACTTCGTAAAATAAAAAAAAAAGAGGTGTTTTGAAATGAGTGTTGTTATTGTAGGTGGTAACGAACGAATGGTATGTCAATATGAAGATATTTGCAGAAATTATGGTTGTAAGGCGAAAGTATTTGCAAAAGAAAACGGAATGTTACGAAAGAAGTTAGGATGTCCAGATCTTATGATTTTATTTACGAACACAGTCTCCCATAAAATGGCGATGAGTGCTAGTAAAGAAGCAAAGAAAAATAATATACAGATTTTGCGTATTGCAACAAGCAGTGCCACTGCATTAGAACAGGCATTAGCAGAGCGCATTGGTCTGTAAGGAGGAATGAATATAATTATGAATATGTCAACAGCCATTATTTGTTTACTACTTGTTATTATTGCAATTTTTGGAGTGCGTAGTTATATGAAAAAATTGTCTCAAGGTTGTTGCGGTAGTGGGGGAGATGTGGAGAAGAAGATAAAGGTAAAAGATAAAGAATTATCTCACTATCCTTATCATCGCTTAATTCAAATTGACGGCATGACTTGTAAAAACTGTGTCACTCGAATTGAGAATGCATTCAATATAGAAGATGGATGTTATATGAAGGTGGATTTAAAGAAAAGGATGGCGGATCTTTATATGAAGTCAGATTGTGATGATGAAATGATCAAAACAAGAATTCAAAAATCAGGATATCGAGTGCTTACAATTAAAAGTGTTTAAGAAAATCGAATAGAACAATGCAGGAAAAAAGGAAGTAAATAGTGATACAAGCATATTTTAAAGGAAGAGATCGTACATTATTACAAGAGTAAAAATAGGAGATTTTCCTTTATGGAACGAAGATCTTTTTTTAAAAGGAAACGTATTTTTGTGGTTTGGATGTTTGTATTATCACTTTTTACTTCCTTTTCTTTTTCCAATATTGTCTATGGAAAGCCAAATTCTTTTGTACAATGGGAGGTAGAAAAAGAGGAAGAAAAGGAAGAGACAAATCAAAAGGAAGCATCGACCCAAGAAGTATTACAACTGGATGCACCTTCTTATCTTTTAATGGAGGAGACAACAGGACAGATTATTTGTGAAAAGAATAGTGATGAAATGAGAAGTCCAGCTAGTATCACAAAGGTTATGACATTAATTTTAATTTTTGATGCATTGGAGTCTGGTAAAATTCAATTGACGGATGAAGTGACCACAAGTGCTCATGCAAAATCAATGGGAGGTTCTCAAGTTTTTTTAGAAGAGGGGGAAGTTCAGACAGTAGAAACCCTTATCAAATGTATTGTTGTTGCTAGTGGAAATGATGCCAGCGTTGCGATGGCAGAATACATAGCAGGGAGCGAAGAAGCATTTGTGAAAATGATGAATGAACGGGCAGAAGGCCTTTCTATGAAGGAAACACATTTTGTGGATTGTTGTGGTTTAACAGAAGATGAACAACATTATTCTTCTGCAAAAGATGTGGCAATTATGTCACGAGAGCTTTCTTTAAAATATCCAAAAATTCATGAATATGCTTCTATTTGGCAAGAAGATATCACTCATGTGACAAAACAAGGTTCAAAGCCATTTACTCTTTCCAATACCAATAAACTGATAAGACATTATCAAGGTGCTACAGGGTTAAAAACTGGCTCTACTAGTAAAGCTAAGTTTTGTTTAACAGCAACAGCAGAAAGAAATGGAATTAAGCTGATTTCCGTTGTTATGGGAGCTCCCGATTCTAAGGCGAGAGTGAGAGATTCTTCGAAACTATTGGATTATGGATTTGCTAACTGCGTTGTTTACGAAGACACCGAAGGAATCAAAAACTTGCCAAAAGTTTTAGTGGCACAAGGAATGAAAAAAGAGGTAGCATTAAAAGCCACAGAGCCATTTCGTTATGTTTTTGTAAATGGGAAAAAAGGAGAAATTACAACAGAACTAGAAGTAAAGAAAAAAATAAAAGCACCTGTAAAGATGGGGCAAGAACTTGGAGTTCTTCATTATAAAGTAGATGGAAAAGAGATAGGAAGTGTATTGTTAACAGCGAAAGAAAACATCGAAAAAATGTCATATAAAATAAGTTTTTTACGAATTATAGAACAATATATTTCTTTATAAATAGGGGAGCAGCCTAAGAAGTAGTAAATCAATATAACAGAGTGTCTAATGACAGTCGTTTGCACTCAAATATAAAGAGCCTTTAGAGGAGAATTCTTCTAAAGGCTTTTTGTATTGTACCTTTAAAAACACAATTATGTATGTTATAATAAGCGATGATATTTGTCTTATTGCCGCTTAGATAGGAAAGGAGTGTTATGAAAACTATTTTTATTATTACTTTCATTGTGGCAGTTTTCATATTATGCCGTATTTTTTATGAAAATTCTACTTTTAAGATGAAACGATATGTCATTTACCATAGAAAAATTGGAAAGGAAGCAGACGGTGTAAAAATAGCATTTTTATCGGACTTGCATAATAACTGTTATGGAAGAGGAAATTCAAAGTTAATTCAAGTAATCCAAGATGAAAAACCAGATTTTATCTTAATTGGCGGTGATATGATTATTGGAAAAAAAGGAAAAGATATGGGAAATGCCCATACGTTGTTACAAAATTTATCCATGCAATTTCCAATTTATTATGCAAATGGAAATCATGAGACCCGAATGAAGTTTAATCCAGATGAATATGAAGATCGTTATCGAGAGTACGAGCAGGAACTTCGTAAAATGGGGATTCACTTGCTTTGTAATGATACGGTTGTCCTTCCTGATAAAAAAATTACGATTACAGGATTGGAGTTAGATGAGTATTATTATCAAAAGCTTCAAAAAGTGCAAATGAGTGAGAAAGCAATGGAGGAATTTGTTGGACCAAGTGATGAAGAAAGATTTCAGATTCTTTTGGCACATCATCCAGAGTTTTTTGAACGTTATACAGAGTGGGGAGCGAATTTAACGCTTTCTGGTCATAACCATGGTGGAATGGTAAGACTTCCATTTTTAGGAGGAATCGTTTCTCCGCAATATCAGCTATTTCCAAAATATGATGGAGGGAAATATGAAAAAGGAGAAAATACGATGATTTTAAGCCGTGGTTTAGGAACACATACAATTAAAATACGATTTTTCAATGTTCCAGAATTATGTATGATTGAATTAAAGGAGAAGAGATAGGTGGAAAGTTTGGATATAAAATTACAAGTATTTGAAGGCCCTCTCGATCTTCTTTTACATCTTATTGACAAAAATAAAATAAATATCTATGATATTCCCATAGTTTCCATTACAGAGCAATATCTACAATATTTAAGAAGTATGCAAGAATTAAATATGGATATTATGAGTGAATTTCTTGTAATGGCAGCTACATTAATACAAATTAAGGCAAAAATGCTTCTTCCAAAAGAAGAGAAGGAGGAAGAAGAGGAGGAAGGGGATCCAAGAGAAGAATTAGTAAAAAGGCTATTAGAATACAAAATGTATCAGTATGCCGCTGAAGAATTAAAAGAACTCCAAGTGGATGCTTCAAAAATGCTTTATAAGCAACCGACTATTCCAAAAGAGGTGCTAGTTTACGAAGAGCCTATTGATTTGAAAGAGTTAGTAGATGGCTTGACATTAACAAAACTTCATGAAATTTTTCAATCGGTTATGAAGAGACAAAAAGAAAAAATTGATCCGATTCGGAGTCGTTTTGGAAAGATTGAAAAAGAAGAAATCAGTGTAGAGGAAAAAATGGAAACGATTCGAGAGCAAATGAGAGGACTTAGTAGAATTCGTTTTCGAGCTTTATTAGAAGTTCAAGCGTCAAAAGTACAAGTTGTAGTAACATTTTTAGCAATTCTTGAGTTGATGAAAATGGGGGCTTTGATCGTTCGGCAAGAACAACTATTTGGAGATATTATTCTTGATTCTTTAGAAAATTAAGGAAGGTGTGACATAATGACAATTGAGAAGATGGAGGCAGTGCTAGAAGGAGTTCTGTTTGCTATGGGTCGAGCAGTGACGTTAAGACAGCTTTCCATCGCTATTGAGCAGGATGAAAGGACAACAAAAAAACTGCTACAAAACTTGATGGATAAGAAAGAAAAGGAAGGCTCTGGTGTTCGAATTGTGGCTTTAGATGGGGCATATCAGATGGGAACAAGTCCTGAAATATTTGAGGCTTTAATTCGTGTTGTAAAAGAACCAAAGAAACAAGTATTAACTAATGTACAAGTAGAGACGTTGGCGATTATCGCTTATCGTCAGCCGATTACAAGGCAGGAGATAGAAACGATTCGTGGTGTTAAATGCGATCATGCGATTAATAAATTGTTAGAATATCGCTTGATTGAAGAAGTGGGTCGATTAGATGCCATAGGACGTCCGTTATTATTTGGAACAACAGAAGAATTTTTAAGATGTTTTGGAGTTGGCTCTATGGAAGAATTGCCAACAATTCATCCTGTAAAAGTGGAAAATCTTCGACAAGAAGCAGAAGAGGAAGCCCAGTTAACGTTAGATCTATAATTTCTTTGGTGAGAGAAGAAAAGGATAGGGGATAGCAAATAATTAAAAAATTTTCAAGTCATTTTGTGTTGAGGGGTGAAAATCTAATACAATACGATGGAAGGAAGAGAAAATGGGTAAGGAACAAAGGGAAAAAATAATAAAAATTTTGATTGGAATTGTTATTGTTCTTGCAGTATTATATTTAATTGGAGCATTTGCGTTCCGCGATCGTTTTTATTTCCGCTCATATATTAATGGGGTGAATTATGGTGGTAAAACCGTAAAAGAGGTCGAAATGAAAATTGCAGATGATGTAAGCAAGTATAAGTTGACAATTAAAGAAAGAGATAAAAAAGAAGAGACGATTACAGCTGCAGATATCAGTTTAATTTATGTATCCGATGGAACGATTCAGGAGTTGAAAGAAAAACAATCTCCATTAAATTGGTTATTTGGAAGTTTGAAAAAAGATACACAGGAAATGGAAGCTACTACTACTTATGATCGAAATAAGTTGGCAAGTGCTATTGATAATTTAGTCTGTCTCGATGAAGAGAAGGTAGTAAAACCAGTGAATGCGTATTTAAATTATAAAGATGGAGAATACGAAGTAGTAAATGCCGTACAGGGAAATCAATTGGATGAAGAGAAGTTTCGTGCCCTTGTAAAAGATGCTGTAGAGAGTGGAAAAACTTCTATTGATTTAGAAAAGGAAGATTGCTATTTAAAACCAGAATATGATGAAACAAAAAAAGAATTACTAGAAGCCCAAAAGGTTATGAATCAATATGTGAAGACAGAAATCACTTATGATTTTAGTGATCGTACCGAAGTGCTAAATGGGGATATCATTAAAGATTGGTTGAGCATTGATGATAATTTTAATGTGACAATTAGTGAAGAAGGACAGATTGAATATATTAAAGGGCTAGAACAAAAATACAATACTTTAGGACAGCCACGTCAATTTGTGACTCATGATAAAAAGACGATTACAGTTCCAAGTGGAAACTATGGCTATATGATTAATCGTTGGGAAGAAAAAGATGAGATGGAACAAAATATCAAAGATGGTGCAAAAATAAAAAGAGAGCCCGTTTATCGCTATCGAGGATATGTTCGTGAAGAAAATGATATTGGTGATACCTATGTAGAAATTGATTTGACACAACAAAAAATGTGGTTTTATGTGAATGGAAAAACGTATGTGGAGACCGATGTTGTGACAGGAAATGTAAGTCGAGGAAATGCTACACCAGTTGGAGTTTATGCTATCACTTATAAGGAACGAGATGCTACTTTAAATGGAGAAGATTATAGTTCACCAGTGGAATATTGGATGCCATTTAATGGAAATATTGGTATTCATGATGCAAGTTGGAGAACAACCTTTGGCGGAGAACTCTATAAGACAAGCGGTTCTCACGGTTGTGTAAATACTCCACCAGCAAATGCGAAAAAGATATTTGAAAAAATAGAAAAAGGAATGCCAGTTATTGTACATAATTAAATGATAAAACCTCTAGAATGCTTAGAAAAAAGGGTTCTAGAGGTTTTATTTTGCTTTGTCATACTATTCTGATACTAATAATCGATTTCTTATGTAATCAATTTTCTATGGATATTGGATTGTGATTTGAGGGGGTTTTACCAACCGTTTCTTGAAAAAATGATGTAAATGGCGTAGATACATCATTTTTAATAAATTTAAAAAATAGAGGAAACGGCTGGTAAAAATAAAAGAAAAGGTTGAATTTAAAGGAAAAAAGAGATATAATGAAAAACAAAAATGGCAGAAATACGATGGTTTAATAAAAACAGAAGTTGTATTGAAATAGATAAAGAAAAATGATAGAACTAGCAAAGATTGAGTTTAATAAAAACAGAAGTTGTATTGAAATGCTAATCCAGAAGCTGTCATAGGAATTTCCTTAGCGTTTAATAAAAACAGAAGTTGTATTGAAATGAAAGCGCATACAGGCCCATTTATGCTTTATACAGTTTAATAAAAACAGAAGTTGTATTGAAATATATATGTTCTAACCTTTTCTTTTAACTTTGCTGGTAGTTTAATAAAAACAGAAGTTGTATTGAAATCACCAATTTGGCATTTTTCTTCTCCTTTCCAAATAGTTTAATAAAAACAGAAGTTGTATTGAAATCACCTACGCTTTTATCTCGTTCATATCGCAAACGATGTTTAATAAAAACAGAAGTTGTATTGAAATAACTTCTGTTTTCCTGTGTATTTATCTCTTCCTAGTTTAATAAGAACAGAAGTTGTATTGAAATTTTCTAATAGTAGGCACAGCAAGAGTTGAAAAGGCGTTTAATAAGAACAGAAGTTGTATTGAAATGAAATTTTTTCTTCCGGTAATTCTTGTCCGCAATAGTTTAATAAGAACAGAAGTTGTATTGAAATTCCTATTTAATTGTAAAACTTTTTTCCAAAAGATTTGGTTTAATAAGAACAGAAGTTGTATTGAAATTATTCGGGATAAACATTTCGCCTGATTTCGGATTATAGTTTAATAAGAACAGAAGTTGTATTGAAATTAACGTAACATAGAAGGTTCAACACTGTAATTACGTTTAATAAGAACAGAAGTTGTATTGAAATAAAACAGAAGTTGTCAAAAATACTTCCCTAATTTGTTTAATAAGAACAGAAGTTGTATTGAAATAATATAGTAGTCGGTTTTTCTAATAGCTTTACATTTGTTTAATAAAAACAGAAGTTGTATGG
>DVIZ01000128.1 GCA_018710905.1 Candidatus Scybalomonas excrementigallinarum
TGATATTGATGAGATTGAACCTATGATTCCAGATACGATTCTTCCTTATCCAACTTATGGCAAATTGCTATTTTATGTTTAATCTTCAGTAGAAACAAAAATTTCTTTTGACTAGACAGACAAAGTTTTTATTTTGTTAAATAAATTCAGATAATTAATTTTTATCGCCATTTTCAACATATTGCCAAATAAAATTTTTCTTAATCCAAATAAGATATATCTATTTTCACAAAAAAATAGATATATCTTATTTTTTTTATTCTATTTCTACTTATTTTTCTTATTATTTTATTTTTTCTTTGACATCCTTCCTTTTTCTTCCTCTCTTTTTTTGCTTTCACCCAAAAGAAACAGGGGTTTACAAGACTACATTTTATAGGTAAGATTAACATGAAATCTATCTCGGAAAAGATATTCCTATACATAAGAAAGCGAGGATAAATTCATGGCAATGAATGATGTATCTATTTACGAAAGCGGTTTAAGAGAAGAATGTGGTGTTTTTGGCATCTATAATCGCGATGGTGACAATGTATCAAGATCCATTTATTATGGATTATCAGCTCTTCAACACAGAGGACAGGAATCTTGTGGTATTGCTGTTTCTGACACAAATGGGCCTAAAAGACAAGCGGCATTCCATAAGTCTCTTGGCCTTGTAAACGAAGTTTTTAAACCAGAAATTTTAGACTCTCTAAACGGGAATATTGGCGTTGGTCATGTCCGCTATTCCACAACAGGTGCCGTCACTCAGGAAAATGCACAACCTCTTGTTCTAAACTATATGAAAGGAACATTGGCGTTAGCTCACAACGGTAATCTCGTTAATATGGCAGAACTTCGTCATGAACTGGAATACACAGGAGCTATTTTCCATACGACGATTGATTCAGAGGTCATCGCTTATCATATTGCGAGAAGTCGTGTCCACACGCCTTCTGTAGAAGAAGCTGTTTATGAAAGTGCAAAGAAACTAAAGGGTGCCTATAGCCTTGTGATTATGAGCCCAAGAAAATTAATCGGCGTTCGCGATCCATGGGGACTAAAACCACTCTGTCTTGGAAAACGTGGTAATTCTTATATTCTAGCTTCTGAAAGCTGTGCTCTTACAGCGATTGATGCAGAATTTATTCGAGATATCGAGCCAGGAGAAATTATAACGATTACTCCTACCGAAATCTATTCGGATCATCGTCTTGCAAAACAGCATACCGGACGTCAGGCTCGTTGTATTTTTGAATATATTTACTTTGCCCGTCTTGATAGTAAAATTGATGGGTTTAATGTATACGATGCTCGTATCCGAGCAGGCTCTGCATTGGCACGCTCTTATCCTGTGGATGCTGATTTAGTCGTTGGTGTTCCTGATTCTGGTCTTTGTGCAGCACAAGGTTATGCGTTAGAATCTGGCATTCCATTTGCTCTTGCCTTCCATAAAAATAGTTATATGGGACGCACTTTTATTAAGCCAACCCAACAGGAACGAGAATCTGCCGTAAAAATCAAGCTGAGCATTTTAGAATCCGTCGTAAAAGGCAAGCGGTTAATTCTTGTGGATGACTCCATTGTAAGAGGAACGACCATTAAAAACTTAATTACAATGTTAAAACAAGCCGGCGCCTTAGAAGTCCATGTTCGCATCAGTTCACCGCCATTTTTATATCCTTGCTATTTTGGAACTGATGTGCCATCCAATCAACAACTCATCGCTTCTTCTATGACACCAGAAGAAATCTGTGCCGATATCGGAGCTGACTCTCTTGGATATATGAAAATTGAGCATTTACAGGCAATGGTTCCAAACCTTCCAATCTGTACTGCTTGCTTTAATGCAGACTATCCAATGGATGTATCGGATGCAAATCCAAGCGAAGAAAAATGTTAAAAAAAGAAGAGGATAGTGATTTCGTAAAATCACTATCCTCTTCTTTTTGGGTTATATATTTAATATAAACTGTTCTACCACTTTGGCTACACCATCTTCATCATTGGAAGTTGTAATAAAATCAGCCGATTGTTTGACAAGTGGTTGGGCATTTTCCATTGCCACTCCAAGCCCTGCAAACTGAATCATTGAAAGATCATTGAACCCATCTCCACAAGCAATCATCTCTTCTCTTTTGATTCCTGTACATTCTAATAATCGTTCTAACGATGCAGCCTTATCCACACCCTTTGGCATAATTTCTAAGAAAAATGGTTCTGAACGATACACCGATAATAACCCATGGGTTGCTTCTTGCACTTTTGGTTCTACGGTAGCCATATAAGAGCCTTCTCCTACCATCAGTATTTTTGGCACAGGAAACACAATCGCTTCCTTTGGATTTTCTATTCTATCAACAGGCATATGATTGATTTTTGCCTCAATCTTTACATAAGGATTATTCGGATTATTGCTTAAAATCCTCTCTCCTTCATAAGTTAAAAAATCCACTTGATATTGTTTTGCCAAATCAATCAATTCTGGAACCATCTCTGATGGAATGGTTCTTTGATAAATCACTTCTTTTGTCTTACAGTTGGTAATTCTCCCACCATTAAATGAAAGAATATAGCTTCCATATTTCCCCAATTCTAATTCTTTTGCTAATGGTACAACACCATACGTTGGCCTTCCTGATGCTAATACGACTTTTACACCTCGTTCTTGTGCTTCAAATAATGCCTTCTTTGTTCTTTCTGTAATAATCTTTTGTGAATTTGTCAATGTCCCATCTAGATCCAATACGATCATACGATATGCCATTTTCTTTCCTCCTCATACAATCCTTTTATTAAAAATTAAAACTTTGTTTTCTTTTTTAACCTGTTATTTAACTCGTTATCTTTCAAAAACAAAATGTGCCTTTCACACTCTTTACAACTTTCGGTTACTTCTAACCATGCAAGCATTTCTGCTTAACTTATGCCTTTCACGCAAATGAAAAGAAACGGTGTTTCTTTTATCATAAAACTACCGTTTCTTTTTACCAAACTATTATAAAATTGTCAACTAAAAGAAAGCTTTTTATCTTGTCTTTTCGTCTTCTCTTTCTTCTTCTAAAGATAACTGTTCTTGTTTCATCCCTGTTTGGTTTTGTACAAACTCTTCCCAGCTTTCTCCTTCTTTTGGGACTGGTTTTTCTTTCTTTTCTTCTTCCACTACTTCTATATCTTCATGGATAAAAGAACCATCCTCTTCTTTTTCTAAGGAAACTGGTTTTACAGTCTCTTCTTTACTTTCTTCTCCTTTGCCATTGACACGTTCGAAGATTTCCATAAACTGTTTTCCTGTAATCGTTTCTTTTTCAATTAAAAATTCTGCGATTTCATCCAATGCTTCCATATTATCTTCCATGATTTTTAATGCCTTATCGTAGGCATCTTTTAAAATCTTACGAACTTCTTCATCAACACCTGCCGCTGTTGCATCGGAACAATTCATCACTGGTCTTCCGTCTAAATAGCGATTTTGAATGGACTCTAATCCCATTAAACCATATTTTTCAGACATACCATACTGTGTTACCATAGCTCTTGCAATGGCTGTTGCACGTTCGATATCATTGGATGCTCCTGTTGTTACGGAATGGAACTTAACTTCTTCTGCTGCACGACCACCAAAAAATGTTACTAATTCATTGAGCATTTGCTCTTTACTCATTAAATAACGTTCTTCTTCTGGCACTTGCAATGTGTAGCCAAGAGCTCCCATCGTTCTTGGAACAATCGTAATTTTTTGTACTGGCTCTGTATGCTTTTGTGTTGCGATACAAAGTGCATGACCGACTTCATGATAAGAGACAATTCTCTTTTCTTCCTCATTTAAAATACGATCTTTCTTTTCTTTACCAGCGATAACAACTTCTACTGCCTCAAATAAATCTTTTTGAGAAACATATTCTCTTCCTGCTTTTACTGCAGCAAGGGCTGCTTCATTGACCATATTAGCAAGATCAGAACCAACGGCACCTGCTGTTGCAAGGGCAATGGCTTCTAAATCTACCGTTTCATCCATCTTTACATCTTTTGAATGAACTTTTAATGTCTCAACACGACCTTTTAAATCCGGTTTTTCTACGATAACACGACGGTCAAAACGCCCTGGACGAAGAAGAGCTTTATCAAGCACTTCTGGACGGTTTGTAGCAGCTAAAATAATAATTCCTTTTGACGTATCAAATCCATCCATTTCAGCTAATAATTGGTTGAGTGTCTGTTCTCGTTCATCGTTTCCACCACCATAGTGGCTATCACGGCTTTTACCAATGGCATCAATCTCATCGATAAAAATAATACAAGGCGCCATACTCTGTGCCTGTTTAAATAAATCACGCACACGAGAAGCTCCTACACCAACAAACATTTCCACAAATCCAGAACCAGATAAAGAGAAAAATGGAACATTGGCTTCACCAGCAACGGCTTTTGCAAGCAATGTTTTACCAGTTCCTGGAGGTCCTACAAGCAAAGCACCTTTTGGTAACTTCGCACCAATTTTTAAATAACGGCTTGGGTTATGAAGGAAATCCACCATCTCTCGAAGCGATTCTTTGGCTTCATCCTGCCCTGCAACATCGGCAAAGGTCACGCCTGTTTTTTCTTCTACATAGACTTTTGCATTACTTTTGCCTACGCCACCCATAAATCCTCCACCATTCTTTGTCATCATTCTCATACCAAAGAATAAAATTCCATAGATAAAGATAAGTGGAACTACCCAACTTGCAATTGTTGTAAGAATTC
The DNA here is from genome assembly GCA_018710905.1 of Candidatus Scybalomonas excrementigallinarum. Classification (GTDB taxonomy): domain Bacteria; phylum Bacillota; class Clostridia; order Lachnospirales; family Lachnospiraceae; genus Scybalomonas; species Scybalomonas excrementigallinarum. The sequence goes on from DVIZ01000128.1 coordinate 4,729, forward strand.
CTGATGTATTATCTCTTTCTTCTGTTCCATAGGTAAACGTTACATTATTTTTCTTTGCTGTTTCTTTTGCCTCTTCTAATCTCTTTCCAAGATCCTCATCTGGAAAATAGATAACTTTATAGACAACTTTATTAATTGGATTTGTTTGTTCTTTTGGTTCTACGAGGAAATAGCTTTGGGCGCTTCCAGAATTCAATGTCACTTTTTGGATTTCTCCATTTTCCAACATATCAATAAATTCACTATAAGGAATCATTGTCTGTTGTGGTCTTGTCGCCCTCTCTATTACGGACTGAAACAAAAAGGTAAATAAAAGCGCCAATACAAGCAAAACGATTAATGGCTTTTTATTTCCCATACTCTTTTTTGGATCTTTTTTATTATTCTCCTCCAAAAGGTACACCTCCCTTTCTTTTTGGTTTTCTCCCATTGTTTGAGAACTGCCCAAAAGGGCATATAGAATCATTATATGTAAAACTCATTAATAAATCAATACAATACATATAAAAACTCTATAAAATCTTTCCTATTTTTTTACTTATTTTTATTTTCAAACAATAGTTACTTTTTTATTCCTTCCATCCCTTGACGTCAGAGTAAAAAATCCGATACAATGAAGCATAATATAACGAAAAAGGAGGATTTTTTCTTGAAAAAATTATTAGTTGTTATTGATATGCAAAAAGACGTGCGTCCATAAGGACAATAATTGATGTAATGTTAAGTATTACTATCTCAAGAGAACTGAGATAATATCACTAACCTTATCCGAATCTGAAAAGAAACGGGGAGTGTAGCATGGTTAGAAAGCCATAAGTTGACTAACTGGAAAGTCACGACTGAATGGCGAGATATAAAGATTATATGAGGATAAAGGTTGTTCTATCTGAAATTCGAGCGTGAGCAGTCTCATGCATGGCACTATCGAAACCAGTTGTAACGATAGTATAGGTTAAGAAATAAGGCAAATCTTTTCTTATTTCTTGGTGTTTTCTATAACAAGTCATTTTATAGAAAATGGTTCTCGCATTTTATAATGTTAAAGACCTATTGCATATATCGAGAAGATATAAAAACGTTAAAGAATTATCCGACAATAATCGCACACTTAAAATTATTGTACTAAATGGAGATTGCCTAAACTAGAACGCTCAAAGAGCTATAATACAGAGGTATTTGAATATCTAGCATGGCAACGGAGTTTCCGTAGTAGTTTGAGATAGGGAAAGCCTATTACATGGCGAAGGGAAACAGTTGTAATTGATTGAAACTTATAAGAATGGAGGAAGTTCCCCATGAGAAATTCAGAAAAAGTTTTAACCGAACTAAGTAAACAAGCTCAAAACAAAGACTATGAATTTCATCGAATTTATAGAATAATATGTAATCCAGATATGTTTATTAAAGCATACTGTAACATCTATAACAACAAAGGTAGTTCAACAAGTGGTATCGATAATAGAACCGCTGATAATTTTAATGAAGATTTAATTGACAAGATTATTAACTCACTTAAAGATGAAAGCTATCAAGTCAAACCTGTTAAAAGAATTTATATTCCTAAGAAAAATGGAAAAACAAGACCTTTAGGAATACCAAATTTTCAAGACCGATTGGTACAAGAAGTTTGTAGAATGGTTTTAGAATCAATTTATGAACCAATATTTTCAGAAAACTCACATGGTTTTAGACCAAATCGAAGTTGCCATACGGCTCTGAAACAAATCAAAAACACATTTAGAGGTGCTAATTGGTTTATTGAAGGTGATATAAAGGGATGTTTTGACAATATCGACCATCACTGTTTGATTAATATTTTGCAAAAAAGAATCAAAGATGAACGATTTATTCGTTTGATTTGGAAATTTCTTAAAGCAGGATATATGGAAAATTGGAAATATAATAATACACATAGTGGGACTCCACAGGGAGGTATATTAAGTCCGTTACTTGCAAATATATATTTATCTGAACTGGATAATTATATAGATAAGATTAAAGGTAACATTACAAAAGATAATAAGGGTGATGTACAACGTTGTAAGAATTTAAATCCTGAATATCGAAGTGTTGACCATAAAATGCAAGTATTAAGAAAACATATTAAACAACTAGAATTAGATGACAAAAATAGAAAAGAGCTTATTGAAGAATATAAAAGATTGGAAAAATATAGATATACTCTTCCAGCTCAATTAGGACTTAAAAATTATAAAAATATTCAGTATGTTAGATACGCTGATGACTTTATTATTGCAGTATTAGGTAGTAAAGAGGATTGTCAAAATATTAAATCGGAAATTGCAAAATTTTTAAATGCAAATTTAAAACTGGAATTATCAGAGGAAAAAACGTTAATAACACATAGTCATGATAAGGCGAGATTTCTCAACTACGAATTACAAGTGAGAAATAACAGCAAAATCTTTGTTGACAAAAATGGTGTCAAACGTAGAGTTGGTAATCTAGGTGTTGTTCTATATATGCCACATGATGTAGTTATTAATTATATTACATCCAAAAAAGTAATAGATGATATAAATGCTTCACATTGGAGAGGCAAAGCTAGACCGTTTATGCAAGTATTGAGTGATTTAGAAATTATCACATCATATAATGCCGAAATAAGAGGACTATACAACTATTATGCAATGGCAGAAAATGTGTCTGACCAAATGGGGATGCTCTACCACGTAATGGAATATAGTTGTCTCAAAACTCTAGCAGGAAAACATAAATGTAGTGTTGCAAAAATTAAAGCTAACTACAGGATTGGAAAAGGATGGGGTGTAAGGTACGATACAGCCAAAGAAAAAAACAAGATTAGATACTTTTATAATCAAGGTTTTCAAATGTCCAATAAAAAGTTGGATTATAATTTCGATGAATTAGTTAATACCAATCAATATGTTGGTAGAACAGAGCTTGAGCAAAGAATGAAGGCTAGTAAATGTGAGTTATGTGGAAAAGAAAATGTTAAATTCCATATTCACCATACAAACAAAGTTAAAAACCTAAAAGGGAAAACTCCTTGGGAGCAAATTATGATTGCTAAGAATAGAAAAACTTTAGTAGTATGTGAAGAATGTCACAAAAAAATTCATAGCACTTAGTTATATTACAATGGAAAGCCGTATACATCGAGAGGTGTACGTACGGTTTGGGGAGAGGTTGGTGTAAACCTATCATAGCGATATGAAAAGGCGACACTTTCCTACTCTACTTTATTGATGGGGCTTTAGGTACAAAAGAAGCTGTAGCCATTCTTCCTGCTGTCCAATCAAAAATTGAAACTTATATTCAAAATGAGGATAGTATCGTATTTACAAAAGACACTCACCAGAATAATTACTTAGAAACTCAAGAAGGCAAACAGCTACCCGTCGTTCATTGTATTGAAAATAGTGAAGGTTGGGCATTAATAGAATCTTTGCTTCCTTATGAAAACAACTATCCTTGCTTTTGTAAACCTTCCTTTGGCAGTATCCCTCTTGCTCAATACATTGTAGAACAAAATTTTGATACGATTGAGTTAATTGGTGTTTGTACGGATATTTGTGTCATTTCCAATGCCATGATTATCAAAGCATTTGCTCCTGAAGCTACAATTACAGTGGATGCCTCTTGTTGCGCTGGTGTCACAAAAGAAAGCCACCAAAATGCTTTAAATGCTATGAAAATGTGTCAAATAAAAGTGATCGGAGAATGATTTTTGTACTTAAAGTGTCTCTTTCCATCTTTTTACTTGTTCATTTAACTTTTGATAAACAGGAATCATCTCTTTATCCCACTGGCTGACTTTTTCATAGACTTCCTCTAACGGTACCCACATGGCTCCTTTTGTTTCATCTTCTTTATGATGGAGTTCTTCTTGTTCATCAGCAACACATAAATAAGTGACATTTAAATGGACATGACTATTGACAAACTTTCCATTCTTTTTATGAGAAGGAACTGGTAAAATATCAATCGCCAATATTTCTTTTGATAATGGGCGAATAGAAGTTAATCCTGTTTCTTCTCTTCCTTCTTTTAATGCGACTCCTAGCTGGTCGGCTTCTCCGTCGCTATGACCGCCACACCAGCCCCATGAGTCATAAATTCGATGATAGACAAGAAGCACTTTTGTCCCTTCCTCATTGATAATCCAAGGAGAGGCCGTAAAATGAGCAAATTCATTTTCTCTTACTAAAATATTATCAAACGTTGTAATATAATCTAACATTACTTTTTGATCCTGCACTTCCTGTTCATTTTTTGGAACATAGGATTTTATTTCATGATAAAGTGTTTCAACCATACTCTTTTCTCCTTATCGTATTTCTAAAATAACGTGTGTGTTGCACACTTTTGGTGACGTTCCGTTACTTGTGGCATTTCACACTTGCTGTTCATAGTGCTTTTTTTCTGCAATAGGACGTTTCCTATCGCATGAAAAAAGCAGGGTTGTCTTATTTCTACAACCCTACTTTTTATCCCATAATCGACAATCCATGTTCGATTTTTTCTTCTATAGACTCTTATCTTATAAAGACTCTTATAAGTTCTCCAATAATTCCGCTGCATCGTCAAACCAGTTTTCTTCAAAGAACTCGATGGTTCCTTCGTCTACCATATCGGCAACTTTTGGATTAATTGGAATTCTTGCTAAGACAGGAAGTCCGTACTGCTGTGCAATTTCATCAATATGGCTCTTACCAAATATTTCGATCTTTTTACCACAGTCTGGACATTCTACATAACTCATATTTTCCACTAATCCAATAATTGGAACTTCCATTTTCTGAGCCATTTTCACTGCTTTTGCTACAATCATAGATACTAATTCCTGTGGAGACGCTACGATAATAATTCCATCCACTGGAAGTGACTGGAATACCGTTAATGGAACATCCCCAGTTCCTGGAGGCATATCTACAAACATATAATCAATATCTTGCCAAATTGCTTCACTCCAAAATTGCTTAATCACATTAGCGATCACAGGTCCTCTCCAAATAACAGGATCTGTTTCATCTGGAAGAATTAAGTTTGTAGAAACAATATCAATTCCTGTTGGAGTTTTTGCTGGAATCATCATTCCATCTTTCGTACCCATTAATGGATCGTGTAAACCAAATGCTTTTGGAATGGATGGTCCAGTAATATCTCCGTCTAAAATTCCAACTTTATGATTACGGTAATTCATTTTTACAGCGAGTAAAGAAGTGACTAAAGATTTCCCAACTCCACCTTTTCCGCTGACAATTCCGATTACTTTTTTTACTTTACTTTGTGGATGAAGAGGCGCTAAAAACTGGCTCTTGTCGTTTGTACGTTCGTTACAGTTTTCTGAGCAACTTCCACAATTATGGTTACAATTTTCGCTCATTGCTTTTCTCCTTTTTCTTCTCTCTCACTAGGATTTTTCCTTGAGATATATTATCATGAATTAGTGCTAACCCACGACTCATTGCTTCGCAACTATTCGTGTTGGCCGAATACTATGAAAAATACGTTTCCCTAGTTTCTCACATTTATAGGCAATAGTCATAAACTTTAAAAACATAGTTTCCGATTCATTACCTTTACGTAAATGAATTATAGCACACTCTTTTCAAAATGTATATAGCTCTTCTCCCTTCTGCACGACAAACGCATGAAAGTTTTTCTTCACCCCTTTGTTTGCCAAGGCTCAAAATTTTATTTTAGTTCTTTAAAACTTCTTCTAAATATTGCATGGGTTTTAAACCGATTAAAAATCTCTTCTTTTTCAT
>DVIZ01000129.1 GCA_018710905.1 Candidatus Scybalomonas excrementigallinarum
ATAAAAATATTGGTGAAACAGTAACCTTAATGGGGTGGGTACAAAAAAGCCGTAACAAAGGAAGTCTTATTTTTGTTGATTTAAGAGATCGTTCTGGCATTATGCAAATTATTTTCGAAGAAGGAAAAACAGCGCCAGAATATTTTGAAAAAGCTGGAAAATTAAGAAGTGAATTTGTAATCGCTGTTGTTGGTCGTGTAGCCGCTCGTTCTGGTGCGGTAAACGAAAATCTTGCGACAGGAGATATTGAAATTCTTGCAGATGAACTTCGTATTTTATCAGAAGCGGATACTCCTCCATTCCCAGTGGAAGAAAATAGTAAAACAAAAGAAGAACTTCGTTTAAAATATCGTTATCTTGATTTAAGAAGACCAGATCTTCAAAGAAACTTAATGATGAGAAGTAAAGTAGCCACATTGACTCGTCAATTTTTAGCAGAGGAAGGATTTTTAGAAATTGAAACACCAATGCTTACAAAGAGTACACCAGAAGGGGCGAGAGACTACTTAGTTCCTAGCCGTGTGCATCCAGGGAATTTCTATGCACTTCCACAATCTCCTCAGATTTTTAAGCAGTTATTAATGTGCTCTGGATACGATCGTTATTTCCAAATTGTAAAATGTTTCCGTGATGAAGATTTAAGAGCGGATCGTCAGCCAGAATTTACACAGATCGATATGGAATTATCTTTTGTGGACGTAGATGACGTTATCGATGTCAATGAAAGACTTCTTGCAAAATTATTTAAAGAAGTATTGGATGTAGAAATCAGTCTTCCGATTCAGAGAATGACATGGCAAGAAGCGATGGATCGTTTTGGTTCTGATAAGCCAGACACTCGTTTTGGCATGGAACTTGTTAACGTATCCGATGTTGTAAAAAATTGTGAATTTGTTGTATTTCAATCTGCCTTAGAAAATGGTGGAAGCGTTCGTGGTATTAATGCAAAAGGAAATGGCAATATGCCACGTAAGAAAATTGATGCTCTCGTTGAATTTGCAAAAACATATGGTGCAAAAGGACTTGCCTATATTGCAATCAATGAAGATGGTACTGTAAAATCTTCTTTTGCAAAATTTATGAAAGAAGAAGAGATGACAGCTCTTATTCAGGCAATGGGTGGAGAAAATGGAGACTTACTTCTTTTTGCTGCCGATAAAAATCAAGTTGTTTGGGATGTGTTAGGTGCTCTTCGTCTTGAAATTGCAAAACAGATGGATATTCTTGATAAGAACCAATATAATTTCTTATGGGTAACAGAGTTCCCACTTCTTGAGTGGTCAGAAGAACAAAATCGTTACACAGCAATGCACCATCCATTTACAATGCCAATGGAAGAAGATCTTCCTTATCTTGAAACAGAGCCAGGAAGAGTTCGTGCAAAAGCATATGATATTGTATTAAACGGTACGGAAATTGGTGGCGGAAGTGTTCGTATTTTCCAAGATGATGTACAGGAAAAAATGTTTGAAGCTCTTGGATTTACAAAAGAAGAGGCATATGAACGTTTCGGATTCTTATTAGATGCATTCAAATATGGAGTACCACCACATGCAGGACTAGCTTATGGTCTCGATCGTCTTGTTATGCTTATGGCAAAAGAAGATAGTATTCGTGACGTTATTGCTTTCCCTAAAGTAAAAGATGCTTCTTGTTTAATGACAGATGCACCAAATGTAGTGGATGCAAAACAGCTGGATGAATTAGCACTTTCTATTAATCAAGCGATGATAAAAGAAACAGAAGAAGAATAAGCAAAAGAAGTCTTTATTGATAGTCAAAAAACTATCGATAAGGACTTTTTTCTCTTATCGTATAGAAGAATTTTGAAACATAGTGTTCTTTGTTAAGATAATTGGAAATAAAAGTTAGAAATATAAAAATAACGAGATTATTACGAAAAATAAAACTAATCATTACAATTTTAAAAAGTTTTTGCAAAGTATGGAAAAAAATAGGAATTTATGGTAGAATATGACTGTCATAATTCATGAAGAGAAGTAGGATTATAATAAGGGATCGATAATTCTATTTCATATGGAATGGGTAGTACAAAACACTCAAATTATTTTATAACATGAGGAGGAATGTGTATGAGAAAAATTAAAAAATTCAGTGCATTATTGTTATCAGGTGTTCTTATGTTGTCAACAGTTGCTTGTGGTGGAACATCCGGAAAAAATGGTGGGAACGATACAAGTACATCAAAGATGACAGTAGAAGAAAGGCTTGCAGATTCTCAGAAAAAAATGGCGGAAGTTAAAAGTGTCCATATGACAATGGATATGACGATGGGAATGAAATTGGCCATTGAGGGGGAAGAAACACAAGAAGCAGCGATGCAAACAACCAGTGAAATTGATATGATAAGCAATCCAGTGAAGGCTAAAATATCGATGACAATGGATTTCGGGGACTTGTTAGCAGCAGAGGGAGAAACTGCAAATTCTGAAGAAGCAAAGCAAACCCTTGAGACATATATGGAAGAAGTCGATGGAAAATATTTAATGTATACAGGAGCAGAAGGACAATGGGTAAAACAGGAAGTGGATGCCTCTTCTTTAACACAATATGATCCAGAAGAGTCTGCTACTTTATATCTAAAAAGTCTTTCCGATGTAAAAGAAGTTGGTACAGAAGAAATCAATGGAGAAAATACAACAAAAATAGAAGGTGTTGTAAAAGGCGATGCCATCAAGGAAATATTAGATGCTTCTGGTGTTGGTAGTTCTTTAACTCAGATGACAGGACTGGAACAAGAAGAAATTGATCAGTTGTTTAATGACTTAGAAGATTTTAAAATGACAGTATGGTTAAATGATGATAACTATATGGTAAAAGTAGAAGAGGATTTATTGGATATGTTAAATGCTATGATGAAAAACATATTAAAAGATTCTGGACAAGAAGATGCATTTACTTTTACAGCATTTAAAGCGAGTATGATTTACAATAATTTTGACAAAGTAGAAGATTTCACAATTCCAGAAGAAGCAAAAAATGGAACTGATATTTCTACTACAACAACAACAGAATAAAAAGAAAATGATAAATTTTGATAGAAGTAACACAGAGTCATTTGTGTTACTTCTTTTTTATATGATAGGAAACATAGTTTCCTATCATATAAAAAAGCACTGCGTGTCAGCGAGGCGAAGCAGACTTTGTTTTAGGAAGAGATAACCCCATCATAACGTCAGTTGTGAGTGAGGGGATTAAAATAAAAAAGGAATGGACACTAGCTGGTTAAATACGTCAGGAAGATAGGCGTTAGAAATAGGAAAAGTAGCGTTATCAGGGACAGTTTCAATGGTAAAAGCAGGTTTTTTGAACGTTTCTGCAAAATATTGAACGGTATTGCCACCAGAGTCGTTGGGATTGATTTCAAGCTCAGGAGGATAGAGCTCATATCCTGTAATAGAAGAGAGGACGTTTGCGATTTTTTCTTGGGTTTCATTATAAGAGGATGGCATCGTGTTTCGATAATAATAAATGCCTTCTCCTCTAGAATGGATATCAAAATAAAGATGAGGATTATGAAGATGGAACTGTTGTATGAGCATTTTTGTTTCTATTTCACTGGCGGGCATATCTTCTTTCCATTTCTTTTTCCAAAGTTTGCAAGGAAAATTACGGTTTAAATCAATATCATTTCCGTTATTTTTAAAAGTCACTTCTGTTAGAGAACGAAAATAGCCATCGGGATTTACCATAGGAATAAAGAGAATTCGATGGGTGGAAAACCAATCGGCATTGCAGGTAAGATGAGCACAATAGTGATTGAGTATGGCAAGGAGTGCAAAAGAGTTGATGGCTTCTCTTCCATGAACTCCTGCTGTCATTAAAATGCAAAAGTCACCAGAGCCGAGCTGATAAGAAAAAATAGGATTGTTGTAACAACTTGTTCCAATTTGTTCTTTCTTATAAAAATTAGATGGCAGCTCATAAGAAGAAATCGTTTCTTCTATGAAATTTTGATACTTTACATAAGGGGATTGTAAATAGTTAGAGAAATTCATAATTTACACATAACTTTTTTTTAAAAATGTATGGCAAAAGCGAGAAAAATATACTATAGAAAATTTATTTCTAGGGGGATTGCGTTGACGAATAGAGCAATCTTTGATAGAATTATAAATTAGTGGTAGTATGCAAAAAACACAACGAAATAGATAAAGGTGGTAAAAAAAATGGACAAAATGCAACTTCAGATCGTTGCCAACAAAATCCGTAAAGGGATTATTGAAGGCGTACACAGTGCAAAAGCAGGACATCCAGGTGGATCTTTATCCTCAGCAGATATTTTCGCATATCTTTATTTTGAGGAATTAAACATCGACCCTCAGAATCCAAAGAAAGCAGATCGTGACCGTTTCGTACTTTCTAAAGGTCATGTTGCTCCAGGATACTATGCGACATTAGCAAACAGAGGATTTTTCCCAGTGGAAGATTTAAAAACACTTCGTCACATCGGTTCTTATTTACAAGGACATCCAGATATGAAACACATTCCAGGTGTTGATATGTCCAGTGGTTCTTTAGGACAGGGAGTATCTGCTGCAGTAGGTATGGCAGTAAATGCAAAATTAGACAAAGCAGATTACCGCGTATATACATTACTTGGCGATGGCGAAATCCAAGAAGGACAAGTTTGGGAAGCCGCAATGTTTGCTGGTGCAAAGAAGTTAGATAACATGGTTTGGATCGTAGATAACAATGGTCTTCAAATTGATGGAAATATTGAAGATGTTTGTTCTCCATATCCAATTGATGAGAAATTTAAAGCATTTAATTTCAATGTAATCAATATTGATGGACATAACTTTGATGAAATTGATGCAGCATTTAAAGCAGCAAAAGAATGTAAAGGAATGCCAACTGTGATTGTAGCAAAAACAATTAAAGGAAAAGGTGTATCCTTCATGGAAAATAAAGCATCTTGGCATGGAGTTGCTCCAAATGATGAACAATATGCAATTGCAATGGAAGAATTAGAAAAGGAAGGTACAGCATTATGTCAGAAGTAAAGAAAATTGCTACGAGAGAAAGTTATGGAAATGCTCTTGTGGAATTAGGTAAAAAATATGATAATGTTGTTGTACTTGATGCGGACCTTGCAGGTGCAACAAAAACAGGAATTTTCCAAAAAGAATTCCCAGAACGCCATATTGACTGTGGAATCGCAGAAGGTAACATGGTAGGGATTGGTGCTGGTTTAGCAGCATCTGGAAAAGTTCCATTTGTTAGTAGTTTTGCTATGTTCGCAGCAGGTCGTGCATTTGAACAGATCCGTAACTCTGTTGGATATCCACACTTAAATGTAAAAATTGGTGCGACTCATGCAGGAATTTCTGTAGGAGAAGATGGTGCAACTCATCAATGTAATGAAGATATCGCTTTAATGAGAACGATTCCAGGAATGGTTGTATTAAATCCATCTGATGATATTGAAGCAAAAGCAGCGGTAGAAGCTGCATACTTACATGATGGCCCTGTGTATTTACGTTTTGGTCGTCTTGCAGCTCCAGTTATCAATACAAATGCAGATTATAAATTTGAAATTGGTAAAGGAATTGTTTTACGAGAAGGAAAAGATTTAACAATCGTTGCAACAGGTTTAATGGTATCAGAATCGTTAGCAGCAGCAGAAATGTTAGCAAAAGATGGCATTGAAGCGAAGGTTCTTAACATTCATACAATCAAACCATTAGATGAAGAGTTAATTATTTCCTCTGCAAAAGAAACAGGAAAAGTAGTAACCGTAGAAGAACATTCTGTAATCGGCGGTTTAGGAAGTGCAGTTTGCGATGTATTAAGCGAAAAAGCTCCTACACCAGTTAAGAAAATCGGTGTATACGATCGTTTTGGAGAATCAGGTCCAGCCGTTAAATTATTAGAAAAATATGGTTTAACAGCAGACGGAATTTATACACAGATTAAAGAATATTTAGCATAAACCGTTTCAAAGCATTCGAAAAGAAAAATTTATGTAATAGTACTAAAACAGTCGGCATACATTCGTGAAAACATATGGTATGACGGCTGTTTTTTCATTTACGCGAAGGCAATGAGTCATACAAGAGCATTTATGCTCTTATAGGACGACTGCTCGCGAACGTGAGAAACTTTCATAGCATGTTTCTCATCGTTTGTAGGAAGGAGGGAAAAGAAATGAAAAGAGTGATTGTCGCTTGTGGAAGTGGAATTGCCGTTTCTCAAATAGTAGCGATGAAAGTGAGAAAGATATTAAAAGAAGAAGGAATCAAAGCGGAAGTGCTTGCCATTCGAGTTCAAGATTTGATGAATTATATTTCTAATAGCGATGTTTATGTAAAGATTGTGGATACAAAAAAAATCTATGAAATAGCTACTGTAGATGGCATCGCTTTTTTAGCAGGAAAAAAGGAAAAAGAAGAAGAGGAAAGAAAGAAGTTAATACAACTACTGAAAACGGAATAAAATATCTTAATAAAAAACATAATATGCAGATAAAATAATAGGAATTGCATAGTGTGAGGAGAGAGAATGTCTTATGATTATTTCATCGTTGCATTCGTTTATTAAAAGAATTATAATAAAAAATAACGACTTCCATTTGGAAAAGTAGGAAAATAAAGGAGAGAATTATGCAAGTAAAACAATTATTAGTGCAAGTTCCATATGTATGTGTAAAAGGAAACGATGAGATAGAAGTAAAGCATTTAGTATATGATTCTAGAAAAGTAGAAGAAGGGGATATTTTTGTTTGTCTTGTAGGAGCTGTTGTGGACGGCCATGATTTTATTCAAGACGTAATTCAAAAAGGGGCAAAGGCCATTGTAGTAGAGAAAGATGTGGAAGTAGAAGGAGATGTGGCAGTTGTTAAAGTAGAAAATACAAGATATGCATTAGCTTGTATGGCTGCAGAATACTTTGGACGCCCATATGAAAAATTAATTACAATCGGAATCACTGGAACAAAAGGAAAGACAACAACTTCTTATATGATCCAAAAAATATTAGAAAGAGCTGGAAAGAAAGTTGGAGTGATTGGAACAATCGGAGTTGTGATTGGAGAGGAACATTATAAAACATCCAATACAACACCAGAGTCTTACGATGTTCAGTATTACTTTAAAAAAATGGTGGAAGCTGGCTGTGAATATGTTGTAATGGAAGTTTCTTCCCAAGGATTAAAATATAATCGTGTTGCTGGTTTTACTTTTGATTATGGTATTTTTACAAATTTAACACCAGATCACATTGGACCAGCAGAACATGATAGTTTAGAAGATTATATTCATGCAAAAAGCCTTTTATTTAGCAGATGTAAAAAAGGTATTTTAAATGGAGATGATCCTCATACGAAAGAAATGCTTGCAAATCATACTTGTGAAGTAGAAACGTTTGGATTTCAAGAGGAAGATGACTATCGAGCTTCCGATATGCAATTATTATCTGCACCAGGATTTTTAGGAGTTTCTTTCCATGTGGCAGGAAAAATGGAAGGAGAAGTAAAAGTAAATATTCCAGGACGTTTTAGTGTATATAATGCTCTTTCTGCGTTAGCACTATGCCATAATTTAGGAATTGAAGAAGAAGCGATTTTAACAGGATTAAAAGAAATTCGTGTTCGTGGTCGTGTGGAAATTGTACCATATTCTGATGATTTTACCGTATTGATCGACTATGCTCATAATGCAGTAAGCACGGAAAGTTTACTTACAACATTAAAAGAATATCATCCAAAACGTCTTATCACTCTGTTTGGAGCTGGTGGAAACCGTGATAGAAATCGAAGATATGATATGGGAGAAATTTCAGGAAAGATTGCAGATTTCTCTATTATTACTTCCGACAATCCTAGATTTGAAAAGCCAGAAGCGATTATTGAAGATATTAAAGTCGGCGTGGAACGTTCAAACGGAAAATATATTGCAATTACGGATCGAAGAGAAGCGATTCATTATGCTCTCGATCATGGACAAAAAGGCGATATTATCGCTCTTTTAGGAAAAGGACATGAAGAGTATATAGAAATTGAAGGGAAACGATATCATTTTAGTGAAGCAGAAGAAATTGAACGCTATCGAAAAGAAAAAGAAGAAAAGAAATCCCTTTAATTTATATCGAAAGGAAAATAAAAGAATGAGACCGATTACAATAAAACAGATTGTGGAAATCACAGGAGGAACACTCCTTTGCGGAAATGAGATGGAAACAATTCAGGATTTTTGCATTGATTCTAGAAAAATGGCAAAAGATATGCTCTTTGTTCCTATTATCGGAGAGCGAGTGGATGGACATCAGTTTATTGAAAGTGCATTAAAAAATGGCGGGGCTACTTTGACACAACAGCATGAAGAAAAAGAAGATATTCATCCGTGGATACGAGTGGAAAATACGATAGAAGCGATGCAAAAAATAGCAAAATGGTATCGCATGCAGATGAAGTTTCCGGTTGTTGCTATAACAGGAAGTGTTGGAAAAACAACAACAAGAGAGATGGTAACAAGAGCATTAGAAGCGAAATATACGGTATTTCACACAGAAGGAAATTATAACAGCCAAGCGGGAGTTCCTCTTACCATTGCCCGTATGACAGGAGAGGAAGAAGTGGCAGTATTAGAAGCAGGTATGAGCCAATTCGGTGAGATGAGTGCCTTAGAAGAAATGATTCGTCCAGATATTGCAGTATTTACGAATATTGGTGTGGCACATATTGAAAACCTTGGAACACAAGATAATATTTGTAAAGAAAAAATGGAGTTAGCAAAACATATTACAGAAAAAGGCGCCATTGTTTTAAATGGAGATGATCCGATTTTAATGGCTCATAAAGAGCAACTAAAAGGAACAATTATCACCTATGGAACAGGAAAAGACTGTGATTACCGTGCCACAAATATTCGCATCGAACAGGGGAAGACAAAGTTTACCTGTTCTTATCAGGGTGAAAGTTTTGAGATTACGATGGACGTCTTAGGGGAACATAACGTATTAAATGCTCTTTCTGCTTTTGCAGTATCTGGATGGTTAGAAATACCAATGGAGCAAGTATGCCATCAGTTTGAAGCGTTTGAAGGAACACGTCAAAAAATATATTCATTAAAAGACTATACGATTATTGATGATACTTATAATGCCAGCCCAGATTCTATGAAAGCAAGTATTCGTGTTCTCTCCGAAATTCCTTGTAATGGAAGAAGAATTGCAGTTCTTGCGGATATGTTAGAGTTAGGAGAAAAGACGGAGCAGTATCATCGAGAAGTAGGTGCGTTTTTAGCAGAAAATAACATTGAAGAGCTATATACATATGGTACATTGTCCGCCTATTTACTTGAGGAAGCAAAGAAAACAAACTCTACAATAAAGGGAAAATCCTTTATGGATCGAGAACAGTTACTGAGCTTTTTAAAAGGCCACATACAAAAAGGAGATTGTATGTTATTGAAAGGTTCCAATGGTATGAAGCTTTCTGAAATTTCAAAACAGTTCGTAGGATAACGAGAAGAAAAATAAAAAATAATATTTTATAGATAGTATCAATAATTGGAGTGGATTGTTTTTTTAATCCACTCCAGTGTATTTCTTATTCTTATTGTTGGTTTTACGTTAAAAATAGGAAAACAAATAATAGAGATGATAGAGAAACACTAAACCAAGTAACTCCACCTAATAATATAGGCTTACTGCCTTTTGAAAAGACTTCACTGAATTTAATTTTAAATCCAACGCCAGCTAATGCACTTGCAAAAAGAAATTTTGCTATAACACCGATGAAATCGGAAAGAGGTCTGTTTAAAAAAGGCAGTTCAATGTCGAATAATCCGATTGTATTGAATCCAATGGAGATAAGAAAACCTAAAATAAACAATGGAAAAGTTTTTCTTACGACTCCTACAAGGCTTTCAGAAAGGTCATCTTTTTGTTTTCCAATTCCAATTATTGTCCAAGCAAGTGCTACAAAAATCAACATTGTTGTTCGAATTAGTTTTACATTAATAGCGCCATTATAGGCAGTAAGATTATGAATTCCCATATAGGTTGCCTGTGCTCCAGCAACAGAAGAAGTATCGTTAATGGAAGTGCCAGCCCAAAATGCAAACTGATTAGAAGATAGGCCCAAAATATCTGCAAGATATGGGTAGGAAAAAGCAGCAATCGTATCAAAGAGAAAGATAGCGGTCATAGCAAATGCAATTTCTTCTTCATGAGCTTTTATAATTCTTGCAAGAGTGCCGATTGCCGTTCCACCACAAATGCTCGTTCCACCACCTACAAGAATAGAAGTGTTTAAAGGAATACCAATTTTTTTCCCGATGATAATGGCTATCGTAAATGCCAAAAATATATTAAATACAATCAGCGGTAATGCCTTGATACCAGTTCCTAAAATATCTTTAAAACTCAAGGTTGCTCCTGTCAGTATAATTGCCCAATTTAAAAATTTCTTACTTGCAAATGTAGTTCCTGATTTTCTATCCGAATCCAAAGTGGGAAGTAGATTACATAATATCATAGAGACTAAAAGTGCAACCATTGGAGCACCGATTACAATACGCCCCAATACAAGTGTTTGCCAGTTGAGTGATTTTGTTGCCAAAAGGCCAATAATGAAACAAATAAAAATCATTTGGAGCTTTTTATATATTTTCTTATTTTTTTCTTTCATCCTATATCCCTCTTTTCTTTTTTATAAAAAATATGTTAGTCGTTAAAAAGAATCTTATTTTTACGTTCTAAAATAGCATCTTTTACGATTTCTTTTTCTACGTAGTCGATTCCTAATCGTTGTATCGTATGTGCAAAGCGTTCGCCTTTTTTTCCTTGTTCTTTGTAAAATAAAATAATTTTTTCAATCATAGTTAAAACTTCTTCTTCCGTTTGAAAAAATTGTTTGATTAAATGTCCTCGACCGACCTCTTTTCCCCAGTGACCTCCAATATAAATACGATATCCCGATGTTCCAGTTGAATTACAGCCAAACGGACATTTTCCAACGCATCTTCCACAAGCATTACAATGATTTGGATCTAATTGACAAATGCCATCGATTAATTTTGCATTGTGGATAGGGCAGTTGACCTCTAATTGGCAAGTTTTACAGCCCTTGCACAAAGAACTATCGTAATTAGGGCGTAATTGACCAATGATTCCCACATCATTTAAGTCAGGTTTTACGCAGTTATTAGGACAACCACCAACTGCAATTTTAAATTTATGAGGGAGAGTGACCTCTCGATACCCAATATAAAATCGTTCATGGATTTTTTCAGATAATTCAAAGGAATTCAATAGTCCAAAGCGACAAGTAGTTCCTTTACAAGCGACAATGGGTCTGATTTTTGGCCCCGTTCCACCTACATCAAGGCCACAATTTTGTATTGCTTGGATAAAAGAAGGAATCTGCTCAAATGCAATTCCAGGTACTTCAATTGTTAAGCGTGTTGTATTGCAAACAATTCCTATCCCAAACTTTTGCGCTGCCTGTGCTACGGCAATGCTTTGCTCTGCTGTAATGCGTCCATTTTTTGTGATCACGCGAGCACTAAATTGATTGGTGTTTTTATTATGCAAAAACCCCTTTCCTTTTACTTGTTGAATGTCTTCTTGTTTTAAAGTGCAACTCATAAATTTCCCCTCCTATTATTTTTTGTTTTGATAACGTATCGATTGTTGCATTTTTGCTATCACCCCCTTTTCTAGTTTTACTACTTGATAGTTGCCTTGGCGAAAAAAAAGAAGTGATCTACTTTGTGATAGACCACTTCTTAAAAATTCTGATAATCGATTAAAACATAGAGACAGTATCTCTATGTTAATAATTCAGAGCAAGAAGAAATAGTCATCCATTTTGACATAAATGGACAACAACACATGGCATTATGAAGGTTGATCGTTAAGTTTAAGTTCGTCATGGCATTTTCTCCTTTCTCAATTCATACTGTTTTTATCGGAATTGTATTTAATATACTCTTGTAAAAGTATAATGTCAAGAAAAATTTGAAAAAAATATTCATATGACAAAAGAAGACATAATATTTTCGATAATATAGAATTATGATATAATAAAATACATATTTGTCACAATTAGGCATACAGAAAGGAGAAGATGATGGTTACTTATTCTTTAATGGATAATGATATAACAGGGGAGAAGTTCAAGAGTTTTGTTCCTTGTGATAGTGTTGCTCGTATATCCGGTGAAACAGACCTATGGGGTAGGAAAAGTGGCACTAAGCAGTACAAAACTGACTATAATAGAAGGAACATCCAAACAGTTAAAATTGAAGAATAATAAGAAAAAGGTGACATGGAGCGTTCCGTCAGGAAAAAGCTATATTTCCCTTCAAAATAAGAGTAAAACAGGAGTGCGGATTGTTGCAAAGAAGAAAGGAACTGCGAAAGTCCAAGGGATGATTGGAAAAAAGAAATATGTATGTACGGTAACGGTAAAAAGCCAAGAAGTAAAGCGGTTGAAAATAACAGCGAATGGGCAAGAGTTTTTTGCAAATTTATATGAGAATGCTACAACGAAAGAGTTAGTAAAAGCACTGCCAATGACGATAACGATGAAGGAATTAAATGAAAATGAAAAATATTATTATTTGCAATCCAAATTACCGGTGAATGCGACCGTACCATCAAACATAAATGCAGGGGATATTATGCTTTATGGAAATGATTGTTTCGTATTTTTCTATAAAAGTTTTCCTACTTCTTATCGGTATACACCGATTGGAATAGTCACGAATCCAGATGCTTTTGCAAAAGCAGTAGGAGCGGGAGACGTGAAAATGACAATAGAAGGTATCATAGAATAAATAATAGGAGGAGATATTTAGATATCAAAAATAAATTGTCATTTACACGAGAGTTTCAACTTCGAATCAAAAAGATAATTTAAAAAATCAAGTGGAATTTCTTAGACAATATGCGAATGCAAAAGGGATAATTGTTGATGAAGTGATGGAAGAGTATGGAAGCGGATTAAATTACAATCGTAAAAAATGGAATAAACTTATTGATCGCTGTATGACGAATGAAATAGGTACCATTATCATAACTCATAAAGATAGATTTATTCGATTTGGTTATGATTGGTTTGAAAGATTTTTAGTTAAATTCAATGTAGAGATTATAGTTGTAAACAATGAAAGTCTTTCACCACAAGAAGAATTCGTTCAAGATATCTTATCAATCCTTCATATTTTTAGTTGTCGCATATATAGATTAAGAAAATATAAGAAAAAGATTCGAGAGGATGAGGAAGTTGAAAAGAGCATACAAGATAGAGATTCATCCTACGGATGAACAAAAATCTAAAATACACCAAACGATTGGTGTATCAAGGTTTGTCTATAACTTTTATATTGCCCATAACAAAGAAGTTTATGAAAAAGAAGGAAAATTTGTCGGTGGTATGGATTTTTCCAAATGGTTAAATAACGAATATATACCGAATAATGAAGAGATGAAATGGATAAAAGAGGTATCTTCCAAAGCAAGGAAGCAATCGATCATGAATGCTGACAGGGCTTTTAAAGATTTCTTCAAAGGAAAGAAAGGGTTTCCCAAATTTAAGAAAAAGAAAAATCAGGATGTAAAAGCTTATTTTCCTAAGAACAATAAAACGATTGGATTTTAGAAAGACATCGAGTCAAAATACCAACTTTAGGCTGGGTAAGACTGAAAGAGTTTGGATATATACCTACAAATTCAGTCGTTAAAAGTGGCACAGTCAGTCAAAAAGCGAATCGATATTATGTATCGATATTAGTGGAAGAAAAGGAGGTTAAACGATCGAAACCTACCAATGAGGGAATCGGAATTGATTTAGGAATCAAAGATTTTGCAATATGTTCCAATGGAGCAAAATTTAAAAATGTAAATAAAACTTCTACTGTCAAAAAATTAGAAAAGAAATTAAAAAGAGAACAAAGAAAGCTTTCAAGGAAATATGAAAGTCTAAAAATAAGAAATAAAAAGATAGAAGAAGGGAGAGCTACTCAAAGGAATATTCAAAAACAAGTAGTCAAAGTACAAAAACTTCATCAAAGATTAGTGAATATAAGAACGGATGATATCAATAAAACAATCTTCTTAATAATAAAGCAAGAACCAAGCTATATAACAATTGAGGATTTAAACATTAAAGGAATAATGAAAAATAGGCATTTATCGAAAGCAATAGCAAATCAAAAATTCTATGAATTTAGAGCAAAATTAACTACGAAATTTAAGCCTTTGGAGAGCCATATCAAATCGTAGTAGCTTAGGCAAGGCGAGGTTCGACGAAGAAGGAAATTTCTCAATATGGATATGTTTGACCATATTTTGAGTAGCAGAAATTATGAATACAGAAGAATTTTTAAAAATTATGGACTCACAAGAAGTCGTTGTTGTAGGTTCAAAAGTCCATCAACATATGACAAAATTAAGTTTTGATGCTATGAAGATCACATCTATTATGAATCAAGGGTATCATGAACAAGAAGAACTAAGACAACTGTTTTCAGAACTGATAGGAGAAGAAGTTGATGAAGGATTTGGACTATTTCCGCCATTTTACACAGACTGTGGAAAAAACATTCATATTGGAAAAAATGTTTTTATTAATTCGTGTTGTCAATTTCAAGATCAAGGTGGAATCACCATAGGAGATGGTGCCATTGTAGCGGCAGGTGCCGTTGTTACAAAAGATGTTCCAGCAGGAGTGATTGTCGGTGGTGTTCCAGCAAAGATTTTAAAGAAATGTATCGAGTAAGGAAGCCATAAAAAACGGAGGGAGAGCAAGAGCTTTTTCTCCGTTTTTTTCGCTTTTCATGGCTATCTATTCATCTTCTAAGGAGAAAGACTCCATAAGAGAGGATAGAAATTTTTCAGCAGGTTTAGAAAAAACTTGATATTTTTTCCAAATAATGCTCATTTCTGTTGTCAATTCTGGGGCGAGAGGGCGAAAGCAGAGGTTACCACTTTTAGAGGTATGGATAATGTTATCAAAACAAATGGCATAGCCTAAGCCTTCTTCCACAAGAAGAGAAGCGTTAAATAGTAGATTATAAGTGGATACGATATTTAAATGGGAAGGTTTCTTTTTTATCCATTGCATTACTTCACCGCCATTTGCTTCTTGCTGAGATAAAATAAGAGGCTTATCCCATAGATCTTCTGGTGAAATAGTATCCTTGTCCACTAAAGGAGAGTCTTTGGGCATAAGTACGCCCCAAATATCCTTTAATGGAAGTTTTAAAGCATCGTATTTTTTCAAGTCAGGCTTCCCGAATACAATCCCAAAGTCAATAAGCCCTTTATCCAATTGCTCCATGACAAAGATAGCATTTCCGCTAGTGATATGGTAATGGATCTGAGGGTGAGTTTTTTGAAGGTTTTTCGCTGTTTTTGCCAGTAGGCGGATACCATCGGTTTCTCCAGTACCAATATAGACATCTCCCATAATAATACTATCAGAAAGTGTAATCTCATTTTCTGTCTTTTTTACAAGTTCTAAGATTTCTTCAGCACGCTTTCGAAGAATCATTCCTTCTTCTGTCAAGGTGACTTTGCGAGAACCTTTGGTTCCTCGAATGAGGAGTTGTTTTCCAAGTTCCTCTTCCAAATGTTTGATCTGAGTGGAGAGCGTTGGTTGGGAAAGATTGAGCGATTCGGCTGCGCTTATAATGCTTTGTTCTCTTGCAATGGCAAGAAAATATTGAAGTACACGTATTTCCATTTTGATTCCTCCTAGTTTTTAAAGGGGTGTAATTGGATATGAAATTGATAGGATACATAGAACACATTTTATGATGTTTCTCATCGTTTAAGCGTATGTTAGCACAAATTTATATAGGATTCAACTATGAAAAAGTATTATATATAAGTATTTGTTATTTTGGGGGTACTAGATTATACTGAAAGGGAATACAAAAGAATTTCCTGCTTAGATTATCTTATTCATCAAATTGAAAGTGATATTGTATAAAATATATTAAATTTAGAAAAAAGTATTGACCTGAACTTCACTTCAGGGTTTATAGTAATGACAGAAGGATTCCATAACTAAGGAGGAAAGAAAATTGTAACGAAACAAAGAAAGAAAAATCATAAGAACATGGAAGGAGAAAAGCAAGTATGTTAGGAAATTTTGTATTTTCAAACCCAACAAAATTATATTTTGGAGAAAATTCAGTGGAGTATTTAAATGAGGAATTACCAAAATATGGTGAAAATGTACAGCTTGTATATGGAGGCGGTTCCATTAAGAAAAATGGAATCTATGATAAAGTTGTTGCAATCTTAAAAGCAAATGGGAAAAACATTATTGAGGATGGCGGGGTTATGCCAAATCCTACTGTGGAAAAACTGTATGAAGGTTGTAACATAGCACGAGAAGGAAAGGTAGATTTTATTTTAGCAGTAGGAGGCGGTTCTTGCTGTGACTATGCAAAAGCCGTATCGATCTCCGCTCATTGTAAAGAAGATCCTTGGGAAAAATATTATTTAAAATATGAAGATGTAGATGCCGATACAAAAATTATCCCTGTCGGTTGTGTGCTCACCATGGTTGGAACTGGTTCTGAAATGAATGGAGGTGCAGTTATTACGAATCATGAAAGTAAACTAAAAATTGGTCATATTTTTGGAGAACGGGTCTTTCCTAAGTTTGCAGTTCTAGATCCAACGTTTACTTATTCTTTGCCAAAGTATCAGATGGTGGCTGGATTTTATGACATTATGAACCATATTACAGAACAATATTTTTCAGGAGAAGATGATAACACTTCGGACTATATCATGGAAGGGTTAATGCGTTCTTTGATTCATAGCTCTAAAATAGCCATCAAAGATTCAGAAAATTATGAAGCGAGAAGTAACATTATGTGGACGGCTACATGGGCATTGAATACACTGGTTGCTATGGGAAAATCAACCGACTGGATGGTACATATGCTTGGACAGGCCGTAGGTGCTTACACCGATGCTACTCATGGAATGACACTTTCTGCGGTTTCTTTACCTTACTATCGCTATATTATGCCTTATGGTCTTGCGAAATTTAAACGATTTGCAGAAAATGTATGGAACGTGAATCCGAATGGAAAAACGGATGAGGAAATAGCAAAAGAAGGTTTAAATGCTATGGAAGCATGGATGCAAGAAATTGGTGTTGTTATGAACATGAAGGAACTTGGTGTGACAGAAGACATGTTAGATGGACTTGTAAAAGCTACGCTCGTAATGCAAGGTGGATATAAAGTTTTAACACCAGATGAAATCCGTTACATATTCAAAGAGAGTATGTAAAAAAGGGAGCCTAGTAAAAAGGACGTGTGATATATGACAATAAAAGAAGTATCGGAGCGAACAGGCATATCCATCGATAATCTACGCTATTATGAAAGAATAGGTCTTATTCCACCGATTCCTAGAAATAAATCAGGGATTCGAGATTACGATGAAATTGCCATTCATTGGATTACATTTGTATTAAAGTTTAAGAAAGCAGGGGCTTCTTTAGAAGCGATTATCGAATATATCAAATTAGCAACCTCTGATCAGGATTCAAAAGAAGCAAGGAGAGCTATTTTATTTGAAATACAAGAGGATCTTCATAATCGTATCGATAAATTAACGGCTTGTTTGGAAATGATCGATTATAAAATTGAAAATTTTGATAACCTATGTGATCCGATTACACAAACGATGATTGAAGAGTGGAAATCTAAAAAAGAAAGAAGAGAATAGCATGAAAAAAGATTTAGGATCTGTGTTGGGCTATATCCAACGCCTTTGGTTGTAGTATTAATATCAAGGCCGATTACAGGTCGAATTGTTGACAGAAATGGTCCAAATTCTATTATATATGTAGCTTTTATTATCTTTGCTATTGGATTGATTACTCTTAGTTTAGCAACAGATACCATTAACAGGTTATAAAACATTATATATGAGTCTAGGAATCGCTGTTTTTTTGATACCTATTTTCTATTATTTTTTATTAGCTAGAAAAAAAGTATAAACGGTTATGATAGAACAAAACAGATAGGTATGGGAATGAATATTTTATTTCCATACCTATCTGTTTTGTTATAAAGAAATTAAAAATGAGAATTGCCAATTGTTTCTTGATAAAATTTTTCTGCTTTTTTATAGTATAGGGTAATGATGTTTTCTAAGGAGATTTCCTTCATTTTATGTTCTGCCGCCTCTTGCACTTCATCATAATATCTTTGTAAGGAAAGCTGAATATTAATGCCTACACCACAATCAGGATTTGTTTGGGTGTCAAGGTGTAATAACGGTTTTTCACCTTCTACGGCACGATAGAGATCGAAAAGTGTAATATCAGAAGGCTCCTTTGCTAAAGAAGGTTTTGCGTGTCCAGTTACACTATTTAATAGCCCTGCTTTACGAAGTTTCATCATGATTTGCCTGACACATCCAGGATTTGTACAAATGCTTTTAGCAATAGCTGTGCTACTTAAATCTGAATTTGGATTGGTTTTAATAAAAACTAATATGTGTACTGCATGACTTAATTTCATTGAATATTTCATAAAAGCAACACTCCTTATTGTTCCAATATTTTTTAATACATATTTGACTTTATATTTGGTTCATACAGCAGGAAAAGTGCTGTTAATTTCATAATATCAACAACTCAAAAGGAAGTCAAGGGATAAAAATGTAGTTGAAATTTTATAAAATCCATGTTATGTTTTATGATATAGCTGTTATTTATAAATTAACAACAATTAGGGAGTAGTAACCTGTAACGAAAAAAACAGATGAGAAAAGGAGTATAGAGATGAGTTTTTATGAAGATTTAGTTATGAAGACGCAGATGAACTATTCAAAATATTATCGTGTATATGCAGCAGGAAAGACAGTAGTTAAATTGAGCAATCGTTTGCCAATGTCTTATTCTGAGCAAATTCATGAATTTGCCCGCAGAATAAAAGAGGCAGACTGCATTATAGTGGGAGGAGCTTCTGGCTTATCTGCCGCAGGTGGTGGTGATTTTTATTATGGGGATACACCGTCTTTTCGTAAGTATTTTGGGAAGTTTGCGGATAAATATGGAATGAAGGGAGCTTTTGACGGCATGGGATATGCCTTTCAAACACGGGAGGAGTACTGGGGGTATTTAGCAACATTTTTGCATACGACACAAAGTGCTCCGGTGAGAAGTCCCTATTTTGATTTAGACGATATTTTAAAGAATAAGGATTTTCATATTCTTACGACCAATCAAGATACGCAGTTTATGAAGTTATATAAAGAGGAACAAGTCAGCGAGATTCAAGGAGATCATCGTTTCTTCCAGTGTTCTAGAGCTTGCTGCGATGAAACATGGGATGCGGTAAAACCAGTAGAACAAATGATTGAAGCTATGGGAGAAGGGACGAGCATACCAACAGAATTGATCCCTTACTGCCCACACTGTGGAGCGGAAATGTTTCCTTGGGTGCGAGGGTATGGAAATTTTCTACAAGGCAGAAAATACGAGGAACAGTATGCGAAAATTTCTGAATATATTGAGAAACATGCAGAAAAGAAAATATTGTTCCTAGAACTTGGGGTTGGTCGAATGACACCGATGTTTATTCAAGAACCTTTTTGGAATCTAACACTGAGTTTACCAGATGCGTATTATATTTCTGTGAACGCGCAGCATGCTTTTCTACCAGAACAGATTGAGGATAAGGGAATTGCTATTCTTGAAGATATTGGCAAAGTTTTAAAAGATGTAAATATAGAAATGCAGTCAAAAAATAGGTTGGAGGAATAAAGGGATGGAAAATAGATACCAAAAAGTTGTAAAAGAGATTAGAGATACGGATGCAATCTTAATCGGAGCTAGCAATGGGTTGTCTATCTCCGATGGATATCATATTTTTGCAGATAACGAGTGGTTTCGTGAAAATTTTGGAGATTTTAGAGTGAAGTATGGAATACGAAATCTTTTACAAGGAATGTTTTTTGCGTTTGCCAGCCCAGAAGAACAATGGGGATTTTTTAGTCGGCTAGCCTATCGAGCTCATTATACACAGCAGCCTAGCCAGATGATGAAGAATCTGTATCGTTTGGTATCAGATAAGGATTATTTTGTTGTAACCTCCAATGGGGAAGATCATTTTACTCTAGCTGGATTTTTACCAGAACGGGTATTTGAGATGGAGGGCAAGCTGACAGAATACCGCTGTTCGAAGCAATGTCATGATATGGTGTACAATAATCGCACAGATGTTATGCGTATGGCAGAAGAAGAGAAGAATGGAGTTGTTCCAACAAAATTGCTACCTCGCTGTCCGAAATGTGGCAGTCTGATGGAACCTAATCTGCCAAAAGATCCATCATTCTTTCAGACGAGTGGCTGGAAGAAAAAAGCTTTGGAGTATCAAAACTTCATAGAGAAGTATCACGGCAAAAAGCTGGTGATTCTTGAATTTGGGATTGGTTGGCGCAATCAAATGATAAAAGCACCATTGATGAAACTAGCAGAAAAAGAGCCTAATTTTACCTATATAACTTTTAATAAAGGGGAACTGTTTATTCCAGAAGAAATAAAAGAAAAATCGATTGGTATCGATGATGATATTGCCTTCGCGTTAAAGCAGATTATGAAAGAATATAACTACATGGAATAACAGCAGCAGAGAAAATTAGGGAAAAGGATACACAAGTAATCATTATGTTTGTTACCAATATGATTAATTATGCAATTCGAGGATATTCTGTAGATGCAATGGATTATATATTGAAAACGATCAATTACTTTTCTTTTTCTCAAAAACTGGATCGCGCGATTGAACGAATAAATAGAAGAAAAAGCCCAGTAATTTCCATTCCTGTATCGGGAGGTATGCATAAAATAGATGTATCAGATATTTATTACATAGAGAGCCAAGGACATACTTTGTTATTTCAAACTCGAAAAGGAGAGATTTTCATTGTATGATACGGGCAAATTAGTATACAATGCTATTAACCATATTAGGGTTTATGAAGCCAAGGAAACAACAGGACTCAACAACGTGGGAGAAGAAAGTGAAATTTTATCAACTTCACTCAGCAATGCTTTCTCACAGAGCTTTTATACAAATACATTTCAATGGTCAGAAGAAGTTTGGGATTTCAGTGATATGACAACTGGTCCTAGAATTAAATAAAAATACTTAAACGATGAGAAACTTATCTGCCTCATTGTTTTAGCGTAAATTTTAAAAAGGAGTGTCGCTTCATAACAAAAATCAGTTGTGAAGAGTCACTTTTTTTTCCCATAAAAAGTTTTTCTGCATAGTTATATATATAAGAAAAAGAATATACAGGAGTTTTTTATGGCTTATAAAATATATTTAGAATAACATGATAAAATAAGACTTAGTCAGAAAACCTTGATATTACAAGGGTTTACGCATTGGCTAAGTCTTAATTTTTTTATAAAAATAGTAAATTTAGTAGCAAATGGAACTCATGTTAAAAACGGTAAATTCGTATTGTATATTTATTCGTTAAAACTGAATATAAATAGAAGGGAGTCCTAGAATGAAAGTGATAGCGATTATGAATGAAAAGGGTGGTGTTGGAAAAACAGCCACAGCTACTTCGCTTTCTTATCTATTGGCAAAGCGAGGAAAGAAGGTGTGTTTGATTGATTTTGATGGACAAGGTCATTCCAGTATTATCTTTGGTGTGAAAAATAAGAATCAATTGAAGATTACAGTTAGCACTTTGCTAAGAAAGATAATGGAAGAGGAGGAGTTACCAAAGCTAGAAGATTATATGATAAAGACAGAGTGTGGGGTGGATTTGATTCCATCCAATTCACAGCTGTTTGCTTTGGAAAGAAATTTATGTAATGTGGATTTTAGGGAAATGATTTTATCGAAATATGTGGATACGATCAAAGATAAATATGATTATATTCTCATTGATTGTATGTCACAGATGGGAACGCCAATGATTAATGCGATGATGTGTGCGGATAGTTTAATTATCCCAACACAAGCAGAGTTGTTGTCAGCAGAAGGGCTATCGGAATTATTAAAGCACTATCAAATGATTCAAAAAAATAGCAATCATAGATTAAAGATAGAAGGTGTTTTGATTACGATGGAATCTTCCCATACGATTGTTGCAAATCAGGTGAACGTGTTAATTGGACAGATCTTTGGAGAAAAAATTCCGATCTTTAAAACACATATTCCACGTTCCATTAAAGTTGCAGAAGCAGTTTTATATCAGCAAACAATTTGTGAATATCAGCCAAAAAATATCGCTGCTATTGCATATGAACAGTTTGTAGAAGAGTTATTGAAAAAAATAGAAGTTGGACAAGAGGGGGAAGGTGAGGTGAGAAACATTGGCTAGACCTAAAATCCGTATGGAAGATCTTTCAGAAATGTTAAACTTTGAAGTAGAAGATGTGCAAAAGAAAGAGCATGAAAATACGGTTGCTGAGTTGGAACTTTCTAAAATGGAGGCTTTTCCAGAGCATAAGTTTAAACTATATGAGGGAAAACGCTTTGATGATATGGTGGAGAGTATTCATGAGTTTGGCATTTTAATGCCGATTATTTTATGGAAAAAAGAAGAACATTATATTATTTTAAGTGGACATAATCGAGTGAATTGTGGAAAAGTTGCTGGACTTATAAAAGCACCTGTTATTATGAAAGAAAATTTGTCTTATGATGAAGCAGTTTTAATTACGATTGAAACGAACTTATGTCAACGTTCTTTTTCTGATTTGTCGGAATCAGAAAAGGCTTATAGTTTACATCAACATTATACAGCACTAAAATCACAAGGAAAACGAAGTGACTTGATTTTGGAGATTCAAAATCTCTTAAACCCGCATGAATTAAGGGATTGTTCAACTTCTTCTGAATTCAGAAGAAGTTCAGATAGTCGTGATGGATTAGTAGAAGAGTATAATTTATCAAAAGATAAATTATCAAAATATATTCGTATAGGAGAATATATGAAAGAGAATCTAATGGAGTTATTTGATAAAAAATGTTTCTCTTTATCTACTGCTTATTTATTGAGTTTTATTGTAAAAGAAGAACAGCAAAATTTAATAGCAAATGTATTGAGAGAAAAGAACTATAAAATAGATGGGAAGAAAGCGGAATTTCTCAGACAGTATTATGAAAATGGAACATTGACCAAAGAGCGAATCGAACAGATTTTATCAGGTGAAAAGACAAGAAAACCACCAAGTAGCAAAGTTCAGCCTGTTAAAATAAAAGCCACGATTGTTTCTAAATATTTTTCAAGAGAACAATCGCAAAAAGAAATCGAGGAGGTGATTGATAAGGCTCTTGCTCTCTATTTTCAAAATAAAAAATAGCAGTATGGAGATGCATAACTAAAAGAACTGTTAGTAGTAAATTTTCAAAATCAAGAATATGATTTTACATAAAATACAATATTAATATTAAAAAAAATAAAAAAAATAAGATTTTTTATTTACAAATTATTTACAAATATAGTAAAACATGCTAGAGTTAGGTTATAAAATCATGGTTTTTATATTTGATAATTTTACTAGTAAAATAAGAGATACTTTAAATTTTATTTGTTAAATGTTCTCTCGGAATACTGAGCGGTCATAGCCAACTATCGCTATGCCGAACTTTAACAAGTAAATATTATCCCAAAATGAAAAATAGACATAGCTATCATTATACAGAGGATAATGGAATTTTAATCAAGTCGATAAAGGGTTTAATGTGATTTTTGTGGTAGCAAAGATAATAAGGAATAGCATTATGAGTCGAATTCTAAAGACGATCCAGAAAATTATAAAAGGTGCCTACACTGGGAGTATTTCTGAATTGAAAAACACTAAGAATGGCGTAAAGAAGGGGGAGATTCAACTGGGTAATCCAATCTGTGAGAGAATGGACTTTAAAATCAATGGATAACAGAAAGGAAACTACATACAGAAAGAAGTTCTAGGTTTGGGTCCAATGATAGAGTATTTCGAACGTAGAAGTTCATCGGTATAAGACAGAGAAAGGTTCTAGAAGTGCTCAATAATATCCCCTAGGTAGCCTTCGAAAAGGTATCCAGCTCAAGATAATATTTACGAAGAGTTATAGCAACAAAGTTTTGATAGGTGACATGTCTGCTGGGATTAACAGATAACATAAAAATCGGCCACCAGTCGAAAAAAATAAAATATATTCAATCGGCTTCGCCACAAATTTTTGGCAATTTGTCAATCTTTTTTGATAAAAAAGAATTTGAAAGCCTTATAAATACTGCTTAGAGATTGTGAGAGATTATTGTATTTTAATGGAGGTATCAGTATGAGAAAATTCAAAGTTTTAGTTTCTGGGTGTTTAGCTTTATCTATGGTATTATCAGCAGGATATGTTATTGTACCAGCAAAAAATAGTAAAGTAACAATACAAGCAAATGAGGTAGTTAAAAATAAAAATATTCAAAATAATTCAAAAAGAATATCATTTGATCAGGCTGAATTGTTATTTGATGATTTGAAAGAAAAATTAGAGTATAAATATCAAGGAGTCTATCAGTTTGATAATTTCCAAGCAATTTTTAATGATGTGGAAAAAGATGATGAGTTTATTGATGTAGATATTGTAGTAGATATGACATTGATTAGAAATCCAAAAGAAGCTCCATATGTGCAGGGAATGATAGAAGCATTAAATGAACTTCACGATCCACAAGAAAAAGAAGTTGCTCAAAAAGAATTAGATGAATATTTAGCAGAAGTAATGCCATATTATAATGTTCCAGATATTACAACATTTTCTTATCGTATTAAAGTTCCAAGTGTTGCAATATTAAAAGAGGACAGTAGTAATTATGAAATGTTTTATCGTGCAGATATAACAGATGAAGTGGTAGATTTAGCAAAGGTGCCAGAAAATGAAGTTTTAGAGGAATTAGGAACAGAAGAAGATGGAGAACAAAAAATTGCGCGAGCATTAAATGAAGAAAAAACAGTTTCTGAAAGAGCTGTTACTTATAGTGCAGCAAATGCAGTTGCTTATGCAAAAAATCACGCTACAGATGAGCCAGAGTTTTCAAAAGCAAACGGAATGGGAAGTGATTGTGCAAATTTTGTATCAAAATGTATTAATGCAGGTGGAATTCCAGTTGATAAAGCAGGAAAATGGTATCCAAGTCCAAGCAAAGGCTCTTATGTTGGAGAGAACTGGATGAGAACAGGTTATTATGATAATGGTGGCGTTAAGACTTATATGACAAATAAAGGTTATTTCAAAAAAGTAGCAAAGAAAAGTGCTAAAAAAGGTGGATTTATGTTTTGGAATAATACAAGTCATGTAGCACTTGTTGTGTGTAATGATGGCACAACTATTAAATATTCACAACATTCAAATGTAAAACAAAGTCAAGTAACAAAGACTTATTCATCAAATCTTGATGTTGATTTTTATAACTGTACAAAATACATGAATTCAAATATATCATCTTTTTAATAAAAATAGAAAAAATATATTTTGCATAAGTATTTATATTCTATTATATATTATAAAAGGTGATATATTTTTTAATGTTTTTTATAGTTTGAATTATTAAATAAGGATGGATAAAGATGAAAAAATTTTGGATAATTGTTTTAGCAAGTATTTTAATATTAACAGGATGTAGTCAAGAGGATGAAAAAGTAAATGATAATATTATTATAGAAAATACTAGCAATAAATTAAGTGAAAATGAAGCAGTTAAATACGCAAAAGATATTCAAAAAATAATGATGGAAACATATAAAGGAATTAATTCTTTAGAAAATTTTAAATTTATTTTTGAAGATGGAAAAAATGGAATAGATGTAACGGTCGAAAGTGATTGGACAACAATTCGTAAACCAGAAGAAAATCCTATTTTATTAGGAATGAAGGAGGAAGTAGAAAAGCTGAAAGATGAGAAGGAAAAGAAGATGGCAGAAGAATTAGTGGAAGGTTTTCTAAAGGAATTTGAAGGAGAATATCAAACAACACAAAGGATAGAAGAAAAATTGATATTAGAAAAAAGAGATTCAAAAGAAGGAGAATATGAAGTCTTTTATCCAGAAGAAATAAATGGAAAGATTACATTATATCCAATGAAAGAATATTATGATGAAAATTTCAAAGAAGATTTTGAACAAAGAAAAGAACTTGGCCGTACGACATTATTAGAACGATTAGGATTAGAGGAGAGGGATTAATATTTTAAGTGAGGTGACACTTTATGATCTTTTAAAAATTATGCCTATATTGAATATATCACTATTAAACTTAGAGTGGATAAATAAAAGGATGAATCATGGTATTTTGGGGAAAACACGAACAGCTCCATTAGAAAAAATTTAAGGAGGGAGAGGGAGTGTAAGATTTTTTATCAAGAGTCACAAAAAAGGGTTCCTTTACTTAAAGCAATTTGTTCTGTATGATATGAGAAACTTTGCTCATGTGACAGAACTGGTATTAGATCGGATTGCTTTTGATGATTCGGATGAGGAGGTAGCAGAGGCAATTGAAGAGTTTCTTATGATGTATCAGGTGAGGATTACTCTCATTTATGAGGGATTAAAACAAGAGAAGGTGGAAGTGAGGCAAGTTTCATTTGGAGAACTACAGGAGGAAGAAGAGAAACAAATACTACAAGAAAAGGGAGTAAAGAGTCAGAGTCAAGACAAGAAGGTTGAGAATAAGAGAGAAGAGCAACTGGGAAATAAAAAGAGAAAAAATTTGAAACAAGTGAACTGGGGAGGAGGTCAGAATGATATTATCTATAACTATCAATGTAACAGTGTATAAAGGTGTAAAAGAAATATATGTGCTTTCATTCTGTGATGATAGAAAAAGGTATTTTGTTAGTTCTGATTTAATTTTATAAGTTCCAGAGTTATTACGATTTAATTGAAAGATTTATCTAATAGAACAGAATAGTCTTTTTCTCTTTTATAATAACTATGTGATAGTAGTGATTCAAAAATACAGAGAAAAATAAATATTATTGACAATTAATAAAAATAATAATATTATTATAAATAAATATTTTGATGAGAAAGGGGAATGTATTTGGGGAGTATTTTTTTTTCATACTTAATATGTATGTTAGTTGGAAATAGTTGTTATAGTATTTTAATAGCTATTAAGAAGCTAATGGGGTATCGATTAAATATTAAATGGTACTATGGTTTATTAAAAGTAGTTTTATTTTCTTATTTAGTTCCAATAATATATATGATTTACTTGTATAAAAATAGATTTGAGGTATCAGATAGTGATGAAAATGTTTTTGTTGAGCATACTCTATATACCAGTTTATTTAATGCAAATAGATTTTATTTAGTTTTTATTATTTGTTTTAGTATTCTATTTTTGGGAATGATAATTATTTTATTGTATAATTTGTATAAACAAAAGGAATATATACAAACATTACAACAAACAAGAGATGATATTTTAATAGATGAGAAAAATATTTTTAATGATATTTTAAAAGCTGAAGGAATTAAAGCAGACAAAGTTAAATGTTTTAGGACGCGTTTGGAGAAGAGCCCATTTATTGTAAAAGGAAAAGAATACTGTATTTATCTTCCTAATATTACACTAAGTAAACAGGAGTTAGAATATATTTTTTATCATGAAATTATTCATTATTTAAATTATGATCTTCTATACAGGCAATTATTACTTGTGTTTTGTAGTATTTTTTGGATTAATCCTCTTAGTTATTATTTTCTTCAAGAATTTCAACGGGTTTCTGAGATGAATGTAGATTTCATTGTGCTTTCTAAAAAAGAAAAAAAAATAAATCCGAAAGAATATTTTAATCTTATGTTGGAATTTGGAGTGAAAGAGTATAACAATACTTTGCAACAAGTTTATTTTTCAAATGAAAAAAGTGGAATGGAAAGGAGAATAAGAGAAATGTTAAATAGAAATAAAAATAAAAAACAAATGGCTATCTTTAGTTTAATAATTTTATTAGTAAGTATGCCAGTAACAACATATGCTTCAGTGGGATTAATGGAAGGGGTTGATTCTAGACTTATGCTTTATGTGATTGAACAAGAGAGAAAAACTGGAAGGAATATAGAAATAGAAGATGAAGTGGAGAAACCAGAAATTTATGAAGAAACTGTTAATTTAGATGAGCTTGTAAGATTAAATACAGAAATTTTATCAAGGGGAATTAAAAATTTTGATATTACAGTTTCGGCAGGTAAAATGGAGAGAATAGTTACAATAAAATGTGAAAAAGCAACAAATATTATAGTGACTTTACAAGTCAATAAAAGTGCTAGCTATTCAATTGGACTTGTAGATGATAAGGGAAATGGAAGATTTCAAGAGGGAACAGGAACATTTACAGCATATAATCTATCGGCAGAAAAAGCAGGAACATATTATATTATTGTGAAAAATAAAAGTTCATCAAAACTAAATTTTAGTGGAAATGTTAATATACAATAATAAAAATAGAAGGTGGTATGATTATGGAAAAATTATCAAAGAGAGAATATGAAATTATGAAATACTTTTGGAAATCAGATCGGCCTTTGAGTGTATCAGATATTGAAGAATGTTTAAAGAAAGAAAATTTAGCTTATGTTACAATAGCTAGCTTTATAAAGAAATTAACAAAAAAAGGTGTTTTAAAAATTTCTCATAAAGAAGGAGCTTTTATTTATTATTTACCTAACATAGAAAGAAATGAGTATGAGAGATTTATGATAGATGGATTTTTACAAAAAAATTATGGTACTTCATTAATAGGGGTAGTTGCAAGATTTTGTGGAAAAGAAAAATTTTCTGAGAAAGAAGAAAAAGAGCTCTTAGATTTATTAGAAAAATTTGAAGAAAAGTGAAATTGTGTTAAAGAGACGTAAATGGTAAACTATAAGTCTTTAAAAATAATAAGCCGCTCAAATGAGCGGCTTATTGTTTTGGATTTTTTAATTTTCTGAAAATGATGGTGAGTATGTCAAAAGTTATTCATAAAAATTTAAGTTCTTATTATCTAAATGTTTTGGAGTTTCTGTTAAAAGATACTCAAAATAAAATTATACAATTAATTGCTTTTTCATCATATATGCTTCTGGTACCATATTATAAAAAATGCTCTAATTCACTATATATAATTCTAAGTTTCTCCAACTCTGATATATGTTAAAGCACTTACAAATATATGATGTTTGGTTGTATATGAAATTCTGATCTAGTACGTTTTAAATCTTGTACTCACTATATTTTAGAATATAGAGTTAAATTGAATAATTATATCATC
>DVIZ01000130.1 GCA_018710905.1 Candidatus Scybalomonas excrementigallinarum
TTATAAGATCAAGTCAGCAACTACATAACCTTAACTTTTCAATATTCAATTTTTAAAGCAGCCACCGAAAGATGGCTTATTTGTCATGCGATTAAGGGAATGGATACCTTCTACTTTTCATTTTCAATCTTGTTTACCTCCGTCTTTGTTGCGTATTATAGAGTATGCAGTAACTTTGGAAATATTAGTCATAAATCGAAGGAGAAAGTATGACAAAAATTTCCATATGATGTAAAAAAAAGAATGAAACAACAAAAAACACATTTATTATGTAAGAAAAAAGAGGACGATAGTTGTATTTGGACGACAGGATTCTCCCTTGTTGAGCAAACAAATATGATATGCTGTTGCTATTGATGAAGAAAAGAAAGGTGCGTGAGGAGCGATGGAGGTAATCTATCATACAGTAGCGACAGAGGAAAGTGAAAAGAATCAGGAATACCAACCACCGAAAAATATAAGACAAGTTGGAAGTCCATCGGCAAAAAGAAAAATATATGTGGAAGATTATGTGATGACGTATTTGTCAAAATTGGCCATGCCATCCAATACCTATGCAAGAGGGGCTATTTTACTTGGAACTTTAAAGAAAACAAAAGAAGGAACTTTTATTTATATTAGTGGAGCTTTAGAGGCGCAAAACTTTGAATTAGATCTGGATGAAACTGTGTTCACCAATGAGAACTGGGCAACCATTTATACGCAAATCAGGGAGTTTTTCCCTCATTTATCCATTGTTGGATGGTTTTTATCAAGGCTTGGGTTTTCTACCGATTTAAATAGTAAAATTATGAAGATTCATAATAATTATTTCGCTGGAGAAAATAAAGTGCTTTATATGATTGACTCATTAGAAAATGAAGATACCTTTTATTTATATGAAAATGATGGATTAAAGAAACAAAAAGGGTATTATCTTTATTATGAAAAAAATGAAGAAATGCAGTCGTATATGATTGCACAAAATGAGGGAAAAAATAAAACTATTCAGGAAAAACAGACAATCTCTAAAAGGGATCAGGCAGTTTTGGCGTCTTATCGGAGAACATTGGAGAAAAAGACAAAGTTATTTCCAAAAGTGGAGGATAAGATACCGAAAAAAGAAAGTGGATTTTATTATGTGGCTAGCACATTTTTAACGATCGCGATATTAGCAGTAGGAATTACTGTAATCAATAATTATGATAAAATGGTTTTATTACAATCCACCATTGCCCAAATAAAAGGGGGAGAAGATGGACAGGAAGTAATTGCAAGTAGTCCTAAAAGTACGACGGAACAGGTCGCAGGGCAAGTAACGGAAGAAGTAACAGAGCAAGCAACGGAACAAACAACAGAGAAGGTAACGACAACTACAGAACAAAAAGAACAAAAGGAAGAAAAAGAAGAGAAGCAACAAGAAACAGCGGAAAAGAATCCTTCCAATTCTGATGGGAAAAATGCAGGACAAGCGATTAAAACAGGAAATACTACAATCGCAACCTATTACATAGTAAAAGAAGGGGATACGATGATTAGTATTAGTAAAAAAATGTTTCAGACGGGTAAGTATGCAAAAGCTATTTTAGAGGCAAATGGAATGGGCGAGGAGGACACCATTTTCCCTGGACAGAAAATCATAATTCCAACTATCGAATAGAGATGATGTATGCTATAATGAAAAGAATGAGCCGAAAAGAAAGTATTTGGCCTAAGATACGCAAAAGAACTTTAAAGGAAGTGAAAAAGGAAAATGGCAGAAAATACGCTGGATAAAAATGAGGAGCAGAGGCAAAAGGGAAGAAAAAGTATTTTTTTTAAAGACAAGAAGAAAAAATGGTTGCTCATTGGTTTGCTTGCAGTGGCGATCATAGCCATAGGCTATTATATTTATAGTCATTATAGAACGTATACTTCTTATAAAGTAGTAGAAGAAATACAAAAGGAAGAAAAAGTAGAAGCTAGTTATGATATGTTCAATGGAAAAACCGTACAGTATAGTAAAGATGGTATTTCTCTTCTTGATTCAGAAGGGAAGAGTATTTGGACAAAGACTTATTCGATGCAATCTCCAAGCGTAGTATCCAATGAAAATTATCTCGTATGTGCAGATTTAAAGGGGAATAGTATTTATTCTTTTGATCGTGAGGGAAAATCTCAAACTTATACAATGCCATATCCAATCAGTGACGTTGAAGTATCTGATCAGGGTGTAATTGCGGTTGTTTTAGAAGATGAGAAGAAAAATTATATTCAACTTTATGATAAGGAAGGTACAAAGATTGTAGATTCCAATGTGAGTATTGATCAAAGTGGATATCCATTAGATATTGCATTATCACAAGATGCTATGAACTTAGTTGTCAGTTATATTACAATCGATGGAGTAGAAGCAAAAAATACGATTGCATTTTATAACTTTGGTTCGGTTGGACAAAATGCCAACAGTAACAAATATGTAGGTGGATTTTATTATACGGATACGGTTTTTCCAAAGGTAGAATTTATCGACAATACAACGGTATGTGCTTATGGAGATAATCAGGCTATTTTATATCAAGTAAAAAATAAGCCAAGTAAGACTGAGACAAAGATTCCATTTGATACCCAGATTCGAAGTGTTTTTTCAAATAATCAGTACATAGGGGTTATAACGAAAAATGAGGAGCAACCAGAAAAAGGTAAGTATATTGTGAATGTCTATAATACAAAGGGAAATTCTGTTTTCCATAAAATTATCGATCAAGATTATCAAAAAGTAAAATTTAATGGAGATGAAATTATTTTAGTTGGCGAATATGAATGTACGATTCTTCGTTTACAAGGAAAGGAAAAATTTTATTCTCGTTTTGATACAGGTATTACAGACG
The DNA here is from genome assembly GCA_018710905.1 of Candidatus Scybalomonas excrementigallinarum. Lineage (GTDB taxonomy): Bacteria > Bacillota > Clostridia > Lachnospirales > Lachnospiraceae > Scybalomonas > Scybalomonas excrementigallinarum. The sequence goes on from DVIZ01000130.1 coordinate 2,850, forward strand.
TCATCTTCATTGGAAAGAGGAATCAATACTTAGTCGTAGGAAATAAGAGCCTACAAAGGATAAAATTGAAATAGGAAAGAGGAAATAATAAAATGAATTATTTGTTAATTGGAGTTATTGCCTTTTTTGTTATTGTAACATTAAATGGATGGAGAAAGGGACTTGTACGAGGGGTTTTTCTCTGTAGTTCTACTATTTTAGCATTATTTATTTCTTCTCAATGTTACCAAGTCATTGGAAAAGGAATCAATGAATATACCACATGGGGAAATGACATTAAAACAGTAATTGAGAAAAATTTGGAGTTGGGAGGAAAGGAAAATCAAAAATTAAAACGTGGAGAACAAACGAAAAAGATTGAACAATTAAATCTTCCAGAAGGGATAAAAAAAGGCTTGCTAGAAAACAACAATAAGGACATCTATCAGGCGTTAAAGGCAACAGGATTTTATGATTATATTGCCTCTTACTTAGCAAAGATGGCGATCAATGGAATTTCATTTCTTTTAACATTTATTATTTCTGGTATCTTAATACGACTTTTATTAAAAGTGTTAGATTTTATAACGGAAATTCCGATTTTAAAAGAGTTGAATACAATAGGAGGGATTCTCTTAGGTGCTGTTGAGGGATTGATTGGAATTTGGATTTTCTTTCTTATTGTTACTATCTTTGGAAGTACACCTTTTGGAGAGACAATGTATTCTTATATTAATGATAGTGTATTGTTATCCTATTTATATAATAACAATATATTATTGCTATTCCTTACAAATATGTCAAAACTTTTATTTTAATTTAATAAAGAAATCGTAGAAGTGATTGGATGAGCTGATGAAGCGGAAACAATCGCTTCTTTTTTTCTTTTTTGTGAAGACAACGAGTCTTTTTTAAAAATACAAATGTCTTTTATAAACGCACAAAAAAGGTGGACAGAGTAGGACGAAATTTGTAAGACTTTACAAAAATAATAATGTGATATGATAAATTATTGAAATGCCAATGTGATATGGTATACTAAAAAAAGAGTAATATTAAGAAGAAAAAAGCATTCTGGTGATATGTCAAGAACTATTTATAAAAGATTTTGATCTATATTTAATAAAAAAGGGTGCACTTAATAAACATACAGGAAAAAACTTACTTTTTCCGAATGTTAGTTCGTTTTTATATTAA
>DVIZ01000131.1 GCA_018710905.1 Candidatus Scybalomonas excrementigallinarum
TAGTATTTGCAAGAGACATCCCCTTTCGTGAGTGCTGTAAATGGTTATTGTTTCATTTTCATTATACAACACAATGGAAGTTAGGTGTCTCTTTTTTTATGCAAAATCACGAACTTGCTCATTTATAGTTAGAAAATTTAAAACAGAAGATTTAGATAGAGTTATGGAGATTTGGCTGAATACCAATAAGGAAGCACATTCTTTTATTGCAGAGGAATATTGGAATGATAATTTTGAATTAGTAAAAACAATGTTGCTAGAAGCAGAACTTTATGTTTATGAAGTAGATAATGAAATAGAAGGTTTTATTGGGCTAAATGATAATTATATTGGGGGGATTTTTGTATGGCATTCCTTCCAATCAAAAGGAATTGGGAAACAATTGCTTGATTATACAAAGGGGATAAAAAATGAGTTAGTATTAAGTGTGTATCAGAAAAATCAGAATGCGATCAGATTTTATAAACGAGAAGGTTTTGTTATTTCTTTAGAAGGAGTAGAGGAAGGAACAGGAGAAAAAGAATATTTGATGAAATGGGAGATTCAATAAAAATTTTTTGTGTTATACAAGTGAAAATCGATCAATAGATGGTAGTTTAAAAGTAAGGAGGCAGATTATTTTGAAAAAACAAAAAGAATATAGAACACAGTTACATTTTTTACTAGAAATTTTTACATGGTTATTTATGGGGAGTTCCTTTTGCGTTGCTATTTATGGAATCAGTACATTACCAAACAAAATAGCAACACATTTTAATATCCATGGATTGCCAGATGGTTATGGTTCACCATGCTCATTATTGATTTTTCCAATTATTATGACAATATGTCTAGCTATCATCAGTTTGGTTATACATGTTATTGAGCCAGAACACTGGAATCTTCCGTTCAAAGTAAAAAAAGAAAATAAAGTATTCGTATACAAAGATATGATAACAATGGTACTTTTGATAGAACTAGAAATAGCTGTATTTACATTCTATATAGAGATAAAAAGTTATTATCAAAGTGCTACAGGAATTTTAGCTATGACTGGGATATTTTTGTTGCTATTAACTTTGTCAATTATCGTTATGTGTAGAAGGGCATATAAACATAATAAAAGATAATAGGAAATTTTAATAGGAATAAATTTTATTTGTGCATTTCTGATTTTTAATAGTTTTAATGATTTTAACAGATAAATTTTTTATAAAAAGAATAAAATTTGAATAAAAGAAAATATATGGTATAATTTTTTCAAAGATAAAAGGGGGATGGAAAATATGGAAAAACAAGATATGGAAGAAGGAAGTTTTTTTCAGCAAAAAGAAAAGAGATCATTTCAAACGCTAAGTCATTTTTTGATGTGGGGTCTTGTTTTAACGTTATTCCGAATTAATATTTGGTATATTGGAGAGATTACAACCGTTTTAGGGTACTGTTTCTTATTTTATGTCGTCAACTGCTTAAAAAAGGAAAATCGATGGTTTTTGAAGTTACAGATTGTCTTTTCTATTCTGTTTACTATTATGCTTTTGCAAGTGTTCTTCCATGCAACACCAATTTACTTAAACTATGCATTTGAAGTTTCTATATTGAGTGGAATGAGTGGAGTTCTTTGGATTTTATTTTATTATGATTTGACAAAAGGGCTTTTGATGATGGCCACAGAAGAAATGGTGTTAAAGCAACTGAAAAAAGCAACAACATATGTATTATGTTTTATCGTCTTGTTGGAAAGTTCTATCGTTGTGTTAACTTTATACGGAATAAGAGAAATCCCTTTAATAAACTTAGTTTCACTTATTGTTTGTATAATCTTTTTAATATTTGGAATTGGTGCGTTTTATGGGTTTTATCAAGCAATAAAACCTTTACAACAAAAAGAGATTGCAATCTCAGAAGAGAGACTTTTTCGAATTAAGTTGTGGAATTGTGGCTATTGTTTGCTGTGCCTTTTCTGTATCGTCATTGGAAGTGGTTTAAGCAATCATTGGAATGAAAATCCTCCAAAACAAAGAGAAGAAATACAAGTGACAGACCATGCAAAGATGATAAAAGAACAGTTAATGAACCACGGTGTTTCGCAACCATTGATTGATGATTTAACAAAAGAGGATTTGGAGCGAATAAAAGATGTAAAAAATGTTCAAATGGATACCGTTTTTTGTTCTTTACAAAACCGAGTTGACTTGCCAGAAAATATGGGATGGATGGAAGAAAAAGAAATAAAAGGACCTTATTTTGAGTTAGAAACACTTTATATAGAAAATTCGAAAAAAGAGTTTTATTCGATTCATTATTGGAAATGGAAGAAAAAACCATTGCATTGGAATGATGGAATATCTGTTGAGATAACATGTTTTGATGAAGAAAGTGCGAATCTTACTTCCATAAAACCAACTTTTCAAAGTGGATGGTTATTGTATAAAAAAGGAGAAAAAGAATATCAAAGACAACTGCCAAGACTGGCGGATGCTCTTAGTTCTTCTATGGAAAATACAGATAGTTTTTTTAGTATGATGCCCTATAGGAACGAAGGCGTATTAGCAGGTATGACGTATCCTGTGTATTCCTCTAAACAAAGAGGATATATTATGTTTGAATATACGGATTTGCCAAAGAAACTCACTTGTATCACAAATAGCGTACAATATATTCATCATACAAATTTCATTCAGTATCCGTATCAATATCCAGAAATGAATTTATATGGAGAAGGAGAACGGTATTATGGTAGCCAGTATTTTTTGATTCAATAGGAAATACCTTGTTATATTAATTTGAGAAAGTACCAATTCCTATGAAATAAAAAAGCACTACGTGCAACAATGCGCAGCTGGCAGATAAGAAGGTTTTGCTTCGCAAACTGCTCGCGCGCGGCAAAGCGCACATTGTTAAATGAAAGGAGTGAATGTTAAAAGTGGAATTAGTAGTGAAAAGATTTGAAGAATTATCCGTAGAAGAACTTTATGATATATTAAAGCTTCGAGTGGAAGTATTTATTGTGGAACAACAATGTATTTATCAAGAAATTGACGAAAAAGATAAAAAATCTTATCATGTATTTTATAGAGAAAATGGTAAAATTCAAGCCTATTTGCGTGTCATTGATAAAGGCGTTTCTTTTGATGAAGTATCCATTGGGAGAGTGATTTCAGTAAAAAGGCGTTGTGGGCTTGCTAGTAAGCTTCTTGCAGAAGGAATCAAAGTGGCAAAAGAAAAGATGAAGGAAACTTCCATAAGAATAGAAGCACAGACCTATGCAAGAAAACTCTATGAAAAACAAGGATTTATACAAGTTTCAGAAGAGTTTTTAGAAGATGGAATTCCTCATATTGAGATGTTACTTCGGTAGAAGTTATTTTTATATGCAAAAGCCTAATTATAATAAATAGTTTTTTCTTTTTTCGATGATAACTGCCTTGTTTTTGTACGTGGTGACTATTGATATCATATGTATTAGCTAACTAATTTAAATTGAAAAATGTGGAGGGAAAGAAGATTGAAAATGAAAAGTAGAAGGTATCCATTCCCTTAATCGCATGACAAATAAGCCATCTTTCGGTGGCTGCTTTAAAAATTGAATATTGAAAAGTTAAGGTTATGTAGTTGCTGACTTGATCTTATAA
>DVIZ01000132.1 GCA_018710905.1 Candidatus Scybalomonas excrementigallinarum
CCTCTTGCTTTTGCATCTTTTGTCATAGCAAAAAGATCGCGAATCTGATCAAACACACCTGTATAAGTCGCTGGATTGGAACGAGGCGTTCTTCCAATTGGAGATTGATCGATATTAATGACTTTATCCAGTTTTTCAATTCCAACAATTTTTTTATGAGCTCCTGGTTTACATTTGGCACGGTTTAATTCTTTTGCCAATCGTTTATATAAAATTTCATTGACAAGAGAACTCTTTCCTGAACCAGATACTCCTGTTACACAAGTAAAGACCCCTAGTGGAAATTTCACATCGATCTGTTTTAAATTATTTTCCGATGCCCCTATGACTTTTAAGTATCCTTCCGGTTTTCTTCTTTCTGTTGGCACTGGAATCTTAATTCTTCCACTTAAATAAGCCCCTGTAACGGATTCTGGAACTTTCATAATCTCTTCAGCCGTTCCCTGAGCTACAACAACACCGCCTCGAGAACCTGCCCCTGGACCAATATCTACTATATGATCCGCTGCCCACATCGTATCTTCATCATGTTCCACAACAAGAAGGCTATTGCCAAGATCTTTTAAATTTTTCAACGTGCGGATTAATTTATCATTATCTCTTTGATGAAGTCCAATACTTGGTTCATCTAAAATATAGGCAACTCCTACAAGTCCAGAACCTATCTGTGTGGCCAATCGAATTCTCTGTGCTTCCCCACCGGATAACGTTCCTGTTGCTCTTGATAAAGAAAGGTAATCAAGCCCTACATCAATTAAAAATCCAATTCTTGCTTGAATCTCTTTTAAAATCCCCTTTCCAATAAATTGTTGTCGCTCTGTCAATGTCATCGTTTCTAAAAATTCATTCACATGATCCACGGACATTTCTGTCACTTCTGCAATATTTTTATCTCCAACCGTTACCGCTAAAGATTCCGCCTTTAAACGTTGTCCATGACAAGTTTCACATGGGGTTACTGTCATATACGTTTCGTATTCTTGTTTCATACTTTCAGAGGATTCTCGATAACGACGCTGTACATTTTTAATTAAACCTTCAAATGCTACATCGTATACGCCTTCTCCTCTTTGCCCTTTATAAAATACTTTGACAGACTGCCCATCCGTTCCATATAAAATAATCTTTTTCGCTTGTTCTGTCAACTCTTCAAATGGTGTTTCTAAGCTAAAGTGATATTCTTTTGCCAAAGCATCTAAAATCGCTCTTGTATAACTTTTTTTATCGGTACAAGACTGCCATCCAAGAACGGCAATGGCACCTTCGGCAATGCTAAGTTTTGGATCAGGAATCATTAATTCTAAATCAAACTCCATTTTATTTCCTAATCCATGACAAGTTGGACACGCTCCAAATGGATTATTAAAAGAAAAACTTCTAGGCTCTACTTCATCAATACTAATATTACAATCTGGACAAGAGAAACTTTGACTCATCTGAACTTCCTCTGCTCCAATTACATCGACGATCATCAACCCTTCTGCCAATTCCATAACGGTTTCAATGGAATCTGCAAGACGTTTTTCAATGCCTTCTCTTCTCACAAGACGATCGACAATAATTTCTATATTATGTTTTTTGTTTTTCTCTAATTTAATTTCTTCGGATAGATCATATAAATTTCCATCTACACGAACACGGACATATCCGCTTCTCTTTGCATTTTGGAATACTTTCACATGCTCCCCTTTTCTTCCTCTTACAATTGGTGCAAGAAGTTGAAACTTCGTTCCTTCTTCCAAACGCATGATTTCATCAACCATCTGATCCACTGTCTGCTTTTTAATCTCTTTCCCACACTTTGGGCAATGAGGAATTCCGATTCTCGCATAAAGGAGGCGGAAATAATCATAAATTTCTGTCACAGTTCCAACAGTAGAACGAGGATTTCGATTGGTTGATTTTTGATCAATGGAAATGGCTGGTGATAATCCATCGATTTTATCCACATCAGGCTTTTCCATTTGACCTAAAAACTGTCTTGCATAGGAAGATAACGATTCCATATAACGTCTTTGTCCTTCTGCATAAATCGTATCAAATGCAAGAGAAGATTTTCCTGAACCACTAAGCCCTGTTAACACAACAAACTCATTTCTTGGAATATTTAAACTGACATCTTTTAAATTGTGTTCTCTTGCTCCTTTAATTTTTATATATTCTTTCTTTTCGCTCATAGTTTCCTCTTTCTAACCTTTTCTCATGTATCATATCTATCTTGAAATTCTTTTTCATGTTTCTTAAAAAATTCATAGTATATTTTTATACTTTCCAATTCTGTCCAATACTTAACATCAACCGTTTCTTCATCTAAATCATAAATCTTTGCGGATTTTAATGCTAATAAAAACGGAGAATGTGTAGCAATAACAAACTGGCATCCAAAAAAGCGAGCAGAATCTTCAATGAATTTTACTAATTCTTCTTGCTTTTTAGGCGATAAACTATTTTCTGGTTCATCTAAAAGAAATAAACCATTTTCACTAATCTTTTCTGTAAAATATAAAAAAGCGTTTTCTCCATTGGAATACTCCCGTACATTGTTCATTAGCTCTTCTCGAACAAATTTTGACTGAGTGCGGCTTCTCGCCTGATTCACTTTCTTTAATTGCTCATAATCTTCTAAAGACGTCATTTGAAATTTTGCATATTTTCTTTCTAAATATTCTTCAAATAACTTTTCTCTTTTCCAATCAATACCTTCATTTAAATTACGAATATTCAGCATGTAATCAAAAACATCATCACTTGTAATAATACGACTATCTTCTCCTAGTGGTGCGCATAACACTTCCGTACAAAGTTCTAAATAATCATGATAAAAATTTGATTTATTAAAAATAGCATCTCTCTTTACTTTTAATTTTTCTGCAATGACATTTAAAGCAGTTGATTTTCCACTTCCATTTCCACCATATAAAATAGTGATTGGTTCAAAATCAATTCTTTGAAAATGATGTTTTGATAAAATTTGAAAGGGATAAAAACAATCATAACATTTTCTCTTCTGTTCTAGAAAAAAATCAAACTCTTGTTCTGCATCTGGAAATATAAATGTTTTTAAATACATTATTATTTTCCTTCCTCCATCTCTATTTTATGTTTCTATTTTTCATGAATCAAACAATTACTATAAAATTACTACTTATGATAATCTCTTAAAACAATTTTCAATTCCATCAGTTCATCACGAAGTTCTGCTGCCAATTCAAAGTTTAAGTCCGCTGCAGCTTGGTTCATCTTCTTTGTTATTTTCGCGATTTCTGCCTTTAATTCTTTTTCTGTCATGGATTCTATATCTTTTTCTCTTGTATCTTTTTCCACCACTTCTTCGTTTGTCACTTTAATCAGATCACGAACCGCTTTTACGATTGTTTTTGGTGTAATTCCATGTTCTTTATTATATTGCTCCTGAATCGAACGTCTTCTCTCTGTTTCACCAATGGCAAACTTCATAGAACGTGTTATCGTATCCGCATACATAATAACATGCCCCTCACTATTTCTTGCAGCACGTCCAATGGTCTGAACAAGGGAAGTTTCCGAACGTAAAAAGCCTTCCTTGTCCGCCTCTAAAATAGCAACTAATGTAATTTCTGGAATATCAAGACCTTCTCTTAAAAGGTTGATTCCAACAAGTACATCAAACACTCCCATACGAAGATCTCTTACAATTTCCATTCGTTCCATCGTATCAATATCGGAATGTAAATATTTTACCTTCACTCCTGCATCTCGCATATAATCGGTTAAATCTTCTGCCATACGCTTTGTAAGGGTTGTTACAAGAACTTTATTGCCTTTTGCTACTTCTTTATTGACTTCGGATAATAAATCATCGATTTGACCTTCCACTGGGCGAACTTCAATCTTTGGATCTAAAAGCCCTGTTGGACGAATAATCTGCTCCGCTCTTAATAATTCATGTTCTGCTTCATATACATTTGGGGTGGCAGATACAAAAAGCATTTGATCGATCTTACTTTCAAACTCACTAAAATTTAAAGGTCGATTATCTTTTGCGGATGGAAGACGGAATCCATAATCTACAAGGGTTGTCTTTCTCGCCTGATCCCCAGCATACATTCCTCGAATCTGTGGAATCGTAATATGAGACTCGTCTACAATAATTAAAAAATCATCTCCAAAGAAATCAATGAGAGTATTTGGCGGTTCTCCTGCCTTCCCACCTGTTAAATGTCTTGAATAGTTCTCAATTCCCGAACAGAATCCTGTTTCCTTTAACATTTCCATATCAAAGTTGGTACGCTCTGCGATTCTTTGTGCTTCTAAAAGCTTATCATTTTCTTTAAAATAAAGCACCTGCTCTTCCATCTCTTTTTTGATCTCTTTTACTGCTTGTTCAATTTTCTCCTGTGGAACTACGTAATGAGAAGCTGGAAAAATAGCCACAAAATTTAAAGTCGCTTTCATTTCTCCTGTCAATACATCGACTTGCACAATGCGATCAATTTCATCCCCAAAGAATTCTACACGAACCACATCTTCAAAGGTAGAAACAGGAAGAATTTCAAGCACATCTCCTTTTACACGGAAACTTCCTCTCTTAAAATCCATTTCATTTCTTGTATATTGAATATCAATTAATTCTTTTATAACATCATCTCGATCTTTTTGCATACCAGGTCGTAAAGAAATCATCATCTCTGTATAATCTTCTTTACTACCGATTCCATAAATACAAGAAACAGAGGAAACAACAATAACATCTTTTCGTTCAATCAAAGCGGCTGTTGCACTATGACGTAGTTTATCAATTTCATCATTGACAGCAGAATCTTTTTCAATATAAGTGTCCGTTGATGGTACATAGGCCTCTGGTTGATAATAATCATAATAAGATACAAAATATTCTACTGCATTATTCGGAAAAAATGCTTTAAACTCACTATAAAGCTGTGCTGCTAGTGTTTTATTATGAGCAATAATTAATGTAGGTTTATTCAACTTTTGAATAATATTCGCCATCGTAAATGTCTTACCAGAACCAGTCACGCCTAATAATGTCTGGAACTGATTACCTTCTTGAAAACCCTTTACCAGCTCATCGATTGCCTGTGGCTGATCTCCCGTGGGCTGATATTCTGATACCAATTCAAAATGATCCATAAATAATATCTCCTTTTTCTATTCCCCATAACGATAAACAACATGTTTCTCGCCTTCCTCGTGTTATTTTCTATCATTTCTTATTGTATTATACTATCATATGTAATGATAGAAATCAACATTTTTTCAAACATATGTTCTTATTGAATCTTATACGATGGATTTTCAATAAAGAACAAAGTGTGCGTTGCAAACTCCTCGTGACTTTCGATAACTTCTAGCAACGTACACCTTGCTGCGCGGTCGCAGTTTACGAAGTAAAATTTTCCCCATTGCGACCTGCGCATCGTTCGCACGTAGTGCTTTTTTATGTTATAGGATGACTCGCCTTGCGAGGAATTTCCTATAACATGAAAAAAGCCGATAGATTTCCACTTATTGGAAACCCCATCGGCTATCGAATACTTTCATTATAATATTTTCTTGAAATATCTCTTTTTGTAAATTCCATTCCCCTCTCTTACTCGCTCTTTAACTCTTTTTTTACAATACCTTCATTTTTTCGAAAAAAGATACTTCTCTATTTCTTGATAAACTTTCTCATATTTCTTCCCGTAACACATTGATTTTCCGTCTATCCCTTGCATATTCTAGTATTACTAGATAGAATGTCTTTCTTACGGATTCTTAAACCAATTCCTTAATTTCACTTGGAACTTCTACTAAGTAAGTAGCTCCTGCTTTTTGTAATTCTTCTTTGTCGCCAAATCCAAAGAGTACCCCAATTCCTTCCATACCTAGCTCTTTGGCAGATTCCATATCAAATTTACGATCTCCTATCATAATCGCTTTCTTAACATCTTCAATTCCTGCCAGTTCCATGGCGTATTTCATAACATCTAACTTTTCATTTCTTGGACCATGAAGTTCTGCTCCTGCTACATAATCAAAATATTGTCTAATATTAAAATATTCTAAAATTTGATTCGCAAAAACTTCTGGCTTTGAAGTGGCCAATAGAATTGTCTTTTTCTCTTGTTTTAAATCTTTTAATAACTCGATGATTCCATCATAAAGTTGATTTTCAAAGATTCCTTTTTCTTTATAATATTCACGATATTTTTCCACCGCTTTCTTAGCATCTTCTTCTGTCATATGATAAAATTCCATAAAACTTTCTTTTAATGGTGGTCCAATAAAAACTTTAAGTGCCTCTAAATTTTCCTCTTCGATTCCCATCGCTCGTAAAGCATATTGAACGGATTTTGTAATCCCAAGTCCAGAATCTGTAATTGTTCCATCTAAATCAAAAAGTATATATTGCTTGCTCATTTTTTTCCTACCATTTCTTTTCGTACTTTTAATCTGTGTTTTCTTTTTTATAATCTTTTTTTCATTATATCATTGGAATAACTATTTTTCAAAAGATATATAGTATATACCAATAGTAGCAAAATATTAGCAAACACAATATTCTACTTTTAAAATTTAATGAGTTCCCCCTACTTTATAATCTCTTGCCGCTGAATATTTCAAATCATATACAAGAACATCTCCATCTTCAAATGATACTTTTTCTCCTGCTTCATTTTCTTTTCTATAGCAATATCCTTCTACTTTCCACATATTACAAAATCCCCGCTTTTCATTTTCTTTATTACAATAATCTAGATGAATCTCTTTATTTTGAATGGTTTCTATTTGAAATTGAAGAACTAAATATCCATCTTTTAGCCAAATATCACTTTCGGATGAAATTCCATGTTCTTTTGCATACTGTTTGATATCAACACCTTGTTCTGCCACATATACTTCACTAGGAATACCATACTGTCCATACCAGCGTTGCACACTTTTTCCAATGTCTTTTTCTGAACGACTTGGATTTCCTCTTCTTATTTCTCCAATAAAAGTTCGAACAGAGTCAGGCAGCATTATATTTTGATAAGTATAAATTGGTTTTTCCCAGTTTTTCCACTGTTGTAATGTTAAATTCAAGTAATCACATACTCTTTTTTGTTCTTTTTCTGTTACCGAGAAATACGGTTCACTGACTTTATAAGACTTTTTATTTGTAATGTCTTTTGTTCCTCCCATTTTAATAAAATTCCATTTTTGTCCATCAACTGTTTCTGAATAATAAACTGCCACTTCTCTTCTTTCACTACCATCTTGATTCATATAATAAAATTTAGGCTGAATTCGGATATAATCTTCATTCGTTGCCATAGTTCCAATGGTATCAATGGTAAATCGAATCTGATATCCTGGTTTCATAATTCCTGCGCCCTTTTTGTTTGGATGGCTTTTTTCAAAAAGAGGCAGAGTATAAATAGAATCTTGTCCATTGAAATTGCCATCTCGATTATAAACGCCTACAGAATAAAATTTTCCAGAAGGCTCCATAGAATCTTTTTTTCGAAATACCGATTGCCATAAGGGATAATCACTAATATCTCGAATGGAAAATCCATAGACTCTTCCAACCACTTGTACTGTTTTTGTATCAGTCGCTGTATAGTTTTCCATTTGAAAATTGGCATATTCTTGGCAATATTGTTCTCCTTTATGATACATTCCATTTAGACTAATACATCGATATTGAATGGAATAGACACCTTCTTGTACCCAAGTCGGCAAATAGTAAGTTATATTGCTCTCATTATCAATCCATGTTCCTGCTGGATACCATTCATTTCCTCGATACACATCGAATGGAAATTTCACCTGCTTTTTCGCTACAAATTCTCTATATTCTCGTTGTCCATATCCTTTGATGGATTGATGCTCTCCACTAGTTGCTATGTCCGTTTGAAACTCTCGATCTAAAATAAGACTTGGAATAACCGCGTTTGGATTTTTTAGCTGGTTATACTTTCTATCATCTGAAATAGTTGCTTGACATATAACAGGGGTATGAACAACGATTCCATTCACATCTTCTACAGGATAATGTAACGTATTTCCTTCACTTCCTGCTCCTACATGAAGTATGGACTGATAAAAAACAGTTCCTTCACTTTCATAAGAACCATTCGCTTTTTTAACTGGAATTTGTACCCCCTCTTTATATAACACATCCTTACCAACTCGTTTTGTTACTGTTGGCAACGCCTTTGGTTTTTCTGTTTTTTCCTCACACCAGTCATTCCTCATGTACACCCTGCCTTTAAAAGTCACTTTGTCATTTCTCACTTGAATCGTATCCACTTGTTTTTCCGCATAAGAAGACCAATCCTCAACCGGAATGACAGGTCGACTTATTCCACCTGAAATTGTTACGAAAGGAAGCGTCTTATCTTTCACTTTTGGTTCCTTGATAGAAACATTGGATTCGTTAAAAGTAAGTCCTACTTCGCTTGCATTCGAAAGATTCGTAGCCTCTATATTTTCTTCTACTGGAAAAGCATCATTTTTTAATATCATATTTTTCACACGATATCCATGTAAATAATCCACTTTCCAATATTGAAATTTCCTCTTCACACTATAAGTTTTCGTAACTGTTTTTTCTACATTTTTTGGGATATAAGTAATGACTCCTGTTTTTTCATCTATCAATTGTTCTGCCCATGTTAAATGATAGGTCCTCGTCACTTTTACGGGATAATACTTCGTTCCACTGACCTTATAAAATCGATATTTTAATAAGTATTCATTCGTAAATCCATTGAGATAAAGATTTTTTGTGACAGGAATCCCTTCTTCTACATCATACTTCTCATTTCCTCTTTCTTCAGCCTGAATAATCGCCTTGGAAATAGGTTCCTCAAATCTTCCTTCTATTTCCTCATCCGTTTCTACTTCTTTTTGAAACTTCTTATAGATTGCATAGACTTCTAGTCCACCATCTTGTATTTCAATGGAACGCTTTCGAATCCTAGGCAACTCTGCACAATAAGCACTATAATCATTTAATGGACTTACCGATACTTTCTCTCTCCCAACAACCGATTTGCTAATTCCTATATTTTTATAATACATTTCATATAAATAATACTGTTCTGAGCCATCCAGAGAACTTTTCTTCATAGGAATATTTGTTCCACTTGTTGCAAAAAAACTATGGGTTGGATATACACCTTGTTCCTCCTTTCCTAAATCGATATAAGTTCCATTCACAAGTGCTTTAAAAATTAACGTTACTTTTTGCTTCGCTGGTGCATATTGGATTTCAATATCAAACCGATCATCAAAGTCATTGGGGTTATTCCATCCTCTTGCATGCTTAATTCCTTCCAATGTTCGATAATACTCTCCTGTCGGTTTTCCATTCTCATATACTTGAATAATGGCATTTAGATAAACATAGCCCCCTGACTCCTTTAATGTTTCGGCATTGATCCCTGCATTTTGTAATTGTTTTGTTACTTTGTTTTCTGGAAAAGTAAATATGGTGTTAGTGACATCACCTTTTATCTCCGACTCAACATCTCCATCTTTGAGCCAAAACTCGCCTCTCCTTCCTTTTGTCGGATCCCCATACGTCTTTTTGCTCTTTACTGTAAATCCTTCTGTTCGCCACGTAGTCACAGTAGATGCAGTGGTATCCTTAACAGGACCATATATAATTTTTCCATTTTCCATACTTGCCATTTTCTCTTTTTGCTGATCCGATTGTGATTTCGCTTTTAAAACATTAATACTAGCTTTTCTATTTTTTTCTTCCTCCTTTTGCTTACTAAAATCGTCTTCTTCCATCATATTTACTTGTTGTCCTATTGTCTTTTGTATAGGAATAGCTAACACTTCTTGCTGAGTAACACAAAGGCTAATCAAAATCAACAAAATACCCAGTACTAGCTTTATCCCCAAAAGAATCTTCTGGTTTCCATTCTTTAACTCGATACATTTCATCTTCTATCATATCCCACCAAATCCCTACTATCTGCTTATCACTAAACATATCTCTACATGTATTAATAGAATAATCAAAACAAAATGCAATAGAGCGATTCTTTTTTAATCCACTGATCATCACATCGTCTCCATATACAATCTCATTTTGTTGTTGAGACTTTACCGTTGGAATAACGTCAGCGCTAAGAATTTTAAATTTCACATAACATCTCACATAATATCCACCTACCCTTGAATAGTGTAAGGAGCTTGGATCTGCTGTTACAACATCTGCCTTTAATATCACATGATTTTTTTGAGCCTTTTTTTGATATTCCTTAATTCTTGCTAATTCAGATTGATAACCTTCTTTTCCACTCGGATGACAATACGTCTTTGCTAACTCTTCTCTCCATTTTTTCTTACATGTTCGATAATCATAGTTTAATTTCAACCATAGATTTCTTTCCACAACAGAATAGCCCTTTTTCAGCAAATTAAATTTATCCTGATCCATGTACTTTTGATCACTCATATTAACGGGAGGTATATACTGATCTCCTATGACTGGTTTTTTTGAATGCATTGTTCTTTGATAAATAAACGCCATCTCATAAAAAGAATTCGGATATCCTTCTAACACATATGGAAAACTTTTATAATTTTTTGGCAAGTTCGTTGTTCGAATGACTTGACCATCAAAGCTTATTTCTCTTCGTTTTTTTTGTTCTAATAATCTTACTTTCATTTTTTTGAATGCTGCTTTCGTCATTCCTTTTTTTAATTCCAGTTCTCTTTTTCCCGTGTAAAGCCCTTTACTTGTTCCAACAACAATCCCTTTTCCATAGGCTTCCATTAAGTTTCTTTGCATCTCGAAGCTATATTTACTTAAATCACCAAGCCTTTGATATCGAGCAATATTTGTATACTTATCCTCTTCTTCAAAGTCTCCTCGATAATACCAATCGATCTGATTGAACATACAAATGGCTTCTGCTCGACTTACTTTTTTCTTTGGATTTAATGATAATAAATAATTTTCAAGGGGATACTCTTCTTTCCCTCCCATTTCTTTCTCTAACTTTGCTATAACTGGTTTCAATAATTCTAAAAACTGTTCTCCTGTAAGAGCCAAATCCTCTTTTCCAAAAACAGTATTTGGCATGATAAGTGTTACAATCAATACACTTATTCCAATTATATCTCTTATTACTTTTAGAATCTTCATTTGAACGCTCATATTCTCTTCCTCTTTCCTCATAAATTTTCTATGTAGATTCTATTTCCTAGAACCCATTTCTTAAAACTAATTTTTCTCTCCTTCTATTGTTTCTTATTCCTCTTTTATTATCTCAATCTCTTTTTCTTGCTTATATGTTCTCGCACCAGCATATAAGAATCGATCATAAGTATCTCCCATTAAACTATCCACAGGATACCCTTGAAATAACACAATAATCCCCATATCATCTAATGTTCTACACCACGGTTGGGTTTCTATTTCTGGTAAATAAAACTCATATTGTTTCCCATATTGGATTCCAATCAAATTATAGCGATTGATTACCTCTTGCATTTTCTTTTTTATTGTCTCTATCACCGTATGACGCCTAATCTGTTCAAAGCTTTCATCATCTCTCATCCAAGAAAAATCCTTATTTTTATTTACCAAATCAAAACGTAGTCCTTCTACCCACTCTTTTTTCTCTAAGGAATAAATGCGAACCCAATCGCTTAAATTTCCAACGGAAAATTCATACTGATATCCATTTTCTTCATATTGATAGGAATAATAAGGACTCCAATATTCTTCTAACTGCCATTCTCCTTCTTTTTGTACTGGTTTTCGATAGGCAATGGACATTCTATTTAACTCTATGACACTAATCATTGGTAAATGCTGCTTGATTCTCTTTTGCCCCATCGGATTTCTCATAAACCCAAAGTTTCCATAGAAAGAACGATAAAAGGCATCGACACATTCCTCTCGATTTATTTTTATATTTTTAAAATCATCTTGTTCTACCATATAAAATAAAGCATCATCTATGGCATTATCCATTTTCTTATGATATTGCCGTTCGTATTGCCCATAAACAATCCATTCTCTTTGTGCCAATTGTAATGGTAAAAGAAGAGTTGCAACCAATGCCCAAAATAAAATGCCATAATCAACTAATTTCATCTCGAATTCTCCCTCCTAATTCCACTTGAATTGTTGGAAGTTCCGATTTTGAAATAAAAAAATAAGAGCGAAGTTTACTTGCCATACTTTTGCTTTTACTCGTAACTTTCATAAAAAAGAAATCTCCTCGTCCCATTTGATAAGTCTGATTTTGTTCTAGAACTGTAAATAAAATGTCATCTTCATAAACATTTTTATAATGCTTGATTAGCTTCTCTGATTGTTCTTCTGGATAATAAACAGCCTTTTCATGTTCCATTTCAATCTCATAAAGCATTCCCGTTCGATTTAACTCCTGCTGATATTGGTAATACATCCGCGGTGATAAATAGCCATTACTTCTAATATGCTCCACCAAATAATCTGTTTTTTCTAACACATAGTTTTCTAACATTAAATCTTTTCGCTCTTCCATTAAAAGTAATGGTGCAAAAAACAATAAAATAACGGCAAGAAAAATACTAGCGATTTTCCCTATACTATCCATTCACTTCTCCATATGTTCCCATATCTTGTTCGATTGTCGTTGTTTCTTTTAATGTTTTTAGCATCCTACCCTCTTGTTTTAACTGAACCATTGCAAAAGATAATGCAAAACAAAATAAAAAGGCTGCCATCCCTTGCCAACAAAACTCCAATATATGCTCCATTGCACCCCTCCTATATTTGCTTAAATAACAGTCCCACAATGACATTGTTGTCATCTCTTAACACATTTCCTTGAAACAATGCATTCGGGTTTACATAATAAATCCCTTTTAGCTCTTGTGCTTCTTTTATGGAATGTTTGCTTCTTGCTGTTAATGTAGTGTCCGCATAGATATAACTTGCGAGTCCACCTTTTTTTGTATCCACTTGAATACATAGCTCATCATTTTTAAATTTATTAATAACATTTAGCACTTCGCTTCCAGAAACATCAATGCCATCATACATAATTTTATCGCTTTCCATAAACTCTGCGTTGAGTCGATTGATCTGTCCTGAGCCTGCACTAGCAGTATCTCTTGCCTCTCTTGCAATATAAAATCCAAGACCAATGATAATGCATGTTATCACTGTCCCACCAGCCAATAATAATCCTTTTAAACTGTTTTCCATACCTCTCCTATTGCAACATCTTTTCTCCTAATTCCACATTCAAAAAGGTTGCCCTTGCTCCTTTCTTTTCCTCTATTTTTTATTGCTTATTAACGATGGGAAACACGCTACACGAGTTCCCATCGTTTTTACATCGAATCTAACAAACTCTTTTATTTTTCTTTGATTGTATTTTATCTTTCTCTTTTTCTTCTATATTTTTCCTTTTCTCTTTTTCCCTCCCTTAATAGCCTTTCTCATTTCTTGCCTTCTTCTATTTCCTTTTCACCCCATCTCTTCTTTACTTTCATCGAAACACTATCTTTTTTCTACCTCCTTTCTTTTTTCTCTTTATTTAATTTGTTCCAAAAAACTAGAAAGTTGTACCATACTCTCTAAAACAACTGGAACAATTAAATACATACTAATTTCAAAAAATAGTGGTACAAAGGCAATGGACTTCGCAAAGAGTCCTCTTTTTTTTACTAAGATTTCGTTTTCTTGTCTTCGCCTCTCTTGCTGATTTTTTCTATGTATCAAATAGTCTTCAAACGCCTTTTTCATCCCCACTTGATCGCTAAACACTAAGTCATTTGCTATTTGCTGTAATCTTATATGTCTCCCTTGTTCTTTCAACTGTTCTACCATATGTAGCTCTCCAATATAGACAGATAATAAACTTTTTCCCCATACATTTTCATAAATATCACTTCCTTCTTCCATATATTCGATTACTGTTACGGAATCGACACTTTCTGACTTGGATAAAGACAAAAGAATCGTCTCATAATAATCCAATTCATATTCCCGATACTGCTCATATTTCCAACATCGATACATACAAAAAATATCAGGTAGCTTCCATCCAAAAAACAAAAAGAAAATAGAACTAAGCCACCATAGGATCGGAAGCCTTGTCTTTTGATATTGTTCTTGATTCTGTTTTAATTGTTCTATCGCCATTTTTACTAGTGTTAGATTTTGGCGATGATAAAAGGAAGAAACTCTTTGCACAATGACTTCTTCGTCCCATTCTTTTTCACGGTACTCTTTTCCAATTTCTTTCATACCTTTTTGCCATTGTTCAAAGGGAATCCCTACATAGGATAAAATCTGCCGATCTAATAATTCAGTTCCTTCTAGCGCTTGCATTTTCTTGGCATTTTGCAATATAAGACAAAGACCGATTGCCAAAAGGAAGCAAATGATGCCCCATAGAATTTTCTTTATAAAAAATTGCTCTGGTGTGATTTTTTCTTTTGCCCTTTGTAAATTCTCTTGATACTTTTGGTACCCAATGTAATTTCTCTTTTCCCATATTTCTATGACCCATGCTATCCCCCCTATATGTTCTATTTTTTCTAATAGCCGATTACCGTTCGTTCTTTTTTCTATCCATTCTTTTTCTTCCATAGACGTTCGCAATTGCCAAACTCCCCAATAAGAAAGCCCCATCAATAGGAAAAAGAAAAGCACGATTAATTTTCCATACATTCCGTGATAAGACGTCATTAGCTCTGGAATATTAGAAGTAGCCCATAGTTCAATTGGCTTTAAGAAAAATGCTGGAAATAAAATCAAGAAATTAAGTCCTGAAAACAACACTCGAATCTCTTTTCTTTTCCAAATCTCTAATATTAAATCTTGTCTTAATAGACCGATTCCTTCTAAAAATACAGCATCTTTTTGTTGACTACCATACTGCATTTCAATAGATAATAACGAAGCAAATAACTTGAGAAAACTATTTTTTTGTGTCTTCATATAGCTTCTTCTAACTTCATCTCTTCCATCTACTAACATTTCATAAAGATATTGTGCTTCTTTGGCCATTCTTCCATTTGACTCACACATTCCATCGTAAACCGCCTCTTCTATCATAGGATTCACTATGTAAAATTGCTTGACTCTTTGGATGAACCATTCAATCTCTTCTAAAAACTTACATTCTAATTTTTCTTCTTTTTGCCTTTTGTAATTTTGAATACTAAAATAAAATGCTATGGCTCCAACAATCCAGTAAAAAATATCATTTAACATAAGGATTCCTTCTCTAAAAACTGTTCCATATCGATTAAAAACTGTTTTCTTTCCTGTACCGTAAGATATTTTAGTATTTGTTTTTGCGTTTCTTTTGTCATGGAATGTTTCTTATAATATCTACCGTTCTCCCATACAACAAGATCTCTTGTTTCCACACCTTCTTCTATAGGAACAATTTCTGTTACTCGTTCTACAAATCGCTCTCCACTTCTTGTCTTTGCCATATGGATATCAAAGCGGACACTTGTCATTACTTGCTTTAACGCAATTTCTTCATTTCGAAATCCTCCTGCCTGTAATAAGGCATTTCGAAGTCCTTCTATCAGATCTTTTGTCGTCTTAGCGTGATGTGTAAACATCGTAAAAAGCGATGCTGTTTGAGAAACTTGAATCAACCAACTGGCCACTTCATTTGTTGCCACCTCACCTAAAATTGTTACAACACCATCTGTTTTTTTCAAAATATCAAGAGCTTCTTGTCCATGAATCTGCTCTGTCTCCCTAAGAGATACAATATTTCGCTCTGGATAACGTTCCCGCAACTGCAATTCAAACGTTAATTCTTGAGTACGAATCGTATAACTATGGGGAATCAAACCAATGAGTGCCATTAATAACGTTGTCTTACCACATCCTTGGTCCCCTGTAATGCCGGTCACCTGACAGCCTTTTACTATCCACTTTAAGATGGTTCTTAAACACATGGTTTGATCTCTTATTAAAATATCCCCAAGCTCCAATTGTTTTGCAATATCAAATTTTCGTACAAAAAACACCCAACTCTCGGAAAATGGCGGTCTCATAACAACAACTCGCGATCCATCTTTACGATTTCCTGTAATATATCCTCTTGTTTGACTTAATTGCCCATAGTTTCCATATCGATAAATATTTTTACAAATCCGAATAAGCTCCTGCTCTCCTTCAAATTTTAAACAAGAGAAATGTATCATCGTTCCTTTATAAAAAATCCATAAACTTAATATATCTTTTGATACTCCAGCAGATACTCCATCTAAATTCATCGTTAAGATCCGATCTACAATTCCATATCCAAAAGAACTTTCATAAATGGTCTGTATGACAATCTCTAATTTCTCTATATAATTTAGCTCTCTATATTTCAGATAGAATATTCGATCTAAATCTTGGATATTTACTTCATAGATCGCCTCTTCCCCATCATACTTTGGTCGGTTCCATCGATAAGTCTGAATTAAAAAGGAAAGTGCATCTTTTCCATGCTCCTTCTCCGTTAAATAAAGAAGAATTAAAAATTTCGTTCTCTCTTTCATTCTAAGTGGTTTTTCAAATGGAAGAATTTGATCCAGCAATTCCTCTTTTCTATCTAATTGATTTTCTAGAAACTCTTTCATATACTCTTGAATCAAACACCTTGCTTGTTCGTCTCCATAACTACAATTTTTGATTGCCTGACGTAAACTCTGCTTACTTTTCTCCCACTTTAAAATTTCTGATTTACTCAGCTTCCATCGTCTTGTATCACTTCTTAAAATATTGTAAAACTGCTCTTTCATTAACTCAATCAAGTATGGAATACTATTATATCTTTGTTTTTGCTCTATCACTAGACTCCTCCCTTCTACTATATCGTTCGATCCGTTTTCCTATTATTTCCACTTGTTTCCAAAAATCACTCTTTTCTTTTTGATCTCGTTCGGTAGCCAAATACTGCATTCCCTTTCCTCTTGACCATGTATCCATATAAAGATTCGAAAAAGGAATTCCCCCAATACAACTCTTTCCAATCTGAGGATATAAAATCTTAATATTCGTAATGTTCCAAAAAGACTTCTTTTCATATTTACATAAAATGACTTGTTCCTTTTCTTCCATCACTTTTTCATTGCTCCATCGCTCTATCAACCAACGGTTTTGCGGAAGAAAATAGAGGACAACATCTGCATATTGCTTAATCTGTTCCAATAGTTGTTGCTGATCCCATTCTAGATCCACATAAATGACTTCAAAAATCTCTTTATAAAAATTCAACAGAGTTGGAAAATATTTTAGAAGGTTTTGTTCATATAATTTTTGATTTTTCTTCTTAGTAGAAGGTAATAATTCAAACTGATTTTCTCCCAAATACATCGTAATTGTCGCTCGCTCTATTACTTCTTCTCGTTCCATGCCAGCCATTTCATTCCGAATAGCCTCATCAATCCCTTTCATCTTCCAATACTCTTCTTTCTTCCATTTTTTTTGACCTAATAACGTTTCTTCTAAATTCCCATGGAATCCGGTCTGAATCAACAATGTTTTCTTTCTAAATTCAAAATAATTCCATGAACATAGTGCAGACAAGCTACTAGAAACTCCAAACTGTGGTCCCATAGGGCTAAATCCTATGACGATCATATCATTCCTCCTGTAGGAAGATGTAAGATTCCGATTTCCTCTCTTTCTTGATACTCTAGCCAACGTCTTACAAGACTCCACACAATTCGCTTCATAGAAGATGATGTTCTCTCCCATGGAATGTCATATTGGTATTGACATCGCATTTGATTTTTTCGCTCTCTTTCTCCCCATGGACAGGAAAAATAATTGGATTCTTGTAGCTTCATTTCTGTTATCATCCTTCTTAAATAAAAGGACATTTTTCGGATTGGACTCTCCTCTTTTACTACTAAAAATCGTTCAATCTTAGAAGGCAGCTTTAGATTTTCCACAATCTCTAAATGATGTCTTTGCATATCTGTTACAAAGCAAATACTATGGCATAAAAAAAACTCCCTTCCTTTGGAACTATATTCAAAATCTATTAAAATAAAATCATAGGTTTCCTCTTCTATATACTGCTTTATTTCTGTAATCTCTGGTGCTCCTATATAAAAAAGATCCCGATATTCTGTTACCTTTTGAAAAACGTATTCTGGCACTGTTGCCATAAGCTCTTGTAAAGGGGTATAATCCACCAATAACACTTGAAAATTCATTTCGCTCAGTACATGCCCTACATAAGAAATAAAATCATAATGATTTCCTCCTAAAAATCCAATCACTCTAGTCAAAATATACCACCTCCTCATGTTCCTGTTCTTCGTTTTGTTCTTGCATACTAAGATTCCATTTTTCACTTTCCTTATTTTGTAATCGCATATTCTCCTCCAACGTTTGACGATATTTTTTCCATAAAGATATTTGTGCTTTCTCTACAACATTGGGATTATTTTTCATTAACTCATAAACGGCTTCTTTTGGAATATAATTGACGGTAGAAGACTCTTGCTTCATATCCCTTCGATACCTTACGGTATAAAGAATTCCGTTCATATATTCACAATCCACCATACTGCTGGCTAAACGCAACATCTCTTCTTCTAAAAGCCACATCGTCATTGTATTTTCTTCTATTACTACGTCATAACACCCTCTTTGTGCTATAACTACATATTCTTCTCCATCTGGATATCGAATGCGGATATCGATCCGATCTCCTTCTTGTAGTCCTTGTTGCAATGCAACACCTTTTACTTCAACCCCTCTTTCTTTCCCATTCCATCGCTCATCTTTTTGTTTTACTCCCTCTTGTATCGAAGTAATTTCTTGTACTATGCTATTTTCTTTCTTCTGTTGCTCTTCTTGTTCTTTCGCAATGGATTTTACCTCTCCTCCCTTTTCTACTGTCATATTTCTTTTTACAAATAATAAAATTATTGCTATCACAATAAAAATAGCCATACAAATGATCCATTTCTTTTTGTGCCATCGCAGCCATCTACCTTGATAAATAGGATGATCCTCCTCTCCACTTTTCTTTTTTTACTTTTCTTTCGTTCTTTACATTAAAATTGAATTTATTTTTAATTAATTATTTTCATTTTATCTTTTGGAAAAAATTAGAATTCTATTCAATTAGAAAAATATAAATTTTTTAATTCTACTATTAGATTCTTGATCAATAAAAAATGTATTTTTTACAATCTCCTTAGTTTTAAATCTTTATAGAATCTTTATAACTTTTTTTCAAAAATTTATAAATTAAATTAGATTTGTTTTTTAATTTATAAAATATCTTATCATTAGATTATAAAAGAGTGTATTTCGATGTTCTTATATAATAACACCATTGTAAGTTTTTTTCAAGACTAAATCACAAAAAAACTTATAAATTTACATATTTTTTGATAATCACAGCAAAATACTATTTTTTTCTACTCCTTATCACACAAAAAAGCCCTGTATCCAAACAAATGTTTTTCCACAGAGCTTTTTTATTTTTCTTCTTTTTTATTTTCTTTTTGAGATTTATTTTTTAATTTCTACTTTTTCAGTAAGGCAAATATCTTGTACCGATTTTCCAACAAAAATCGTATATTCTCCATCTTCTACTACAAATTTTTGTTGTTCCTCGGAGTAATAAGCGAGAGCTTCTTTTGGAAGTGCAAGAGTTACATTCTTCGTTTCTTTTGCTTTTAACTCCACTTTCTCAAAGGCTTTTAATTCTTTTGTTGGACGTTCTACCTCTGAATGTTCCATTCCTACATAAATTTGCGCTACTTCTTTTCCATCCAGTTCACCAGTATTGGTTACGCTGACACTCCAACGGCTAAAGCCGTTGGGTTCTTATGTACATTCACTTCCAAATATACTCGAAAGTATATAAGACTAATGAGTTTCCACAAGACTTTTATTACCAAAGACACCTTTGTATCTATTAACGATAATATTAGGCTCGTGTCAAAAC
>DVIZ01000133.1 GCA_018710905.1 Candidatus Scybalomonas excrementigallinarum
TTTCAAATACCCTGCATACAACAATAAATTCATTGGCATAAAAAACACAACGTAAAGGACAATTACTCCAAATCGATTGGCAATCCCAAGCTGTGCTGTCTGTTTTACTAATGGCATCATTAAAATAGCAAATGGCACAAACATTCCACTTACAATATAAAGATAAGCCACATTGTATGCCTTACTTTTTGCCATACTTCTTCCAATCGCATAGCCTGCCATAGAATGGAGTAAAATAGCGATTACAACGGTTACAACGGTAATTAATAAAGAGTTACCTAAAGAGTTCCAAAAATCTGTCACTCGCATTGCTTCTGCAAAATTATCAAAACTCCAATGTTGTGGAAAAGCAAGTGCTCCCATAATATCATTTGTCATTTCCGAAGGATCTTTAAATGCAATAATCACTGCCATATAAAGAGGAAAGAAAATGGTGATACACCCTAAAATTAATAAAATAGTGATCGGCCAATTGACCCTTTCTCCGTCTTTTTTTCGTATCAAACGCATCATAACTGCTCCTCCTTTTTCCCTAGGAATTTCATCTGTGCCACAGAAATAATAACAATAACAACAAAGAATACAAAGGCATTTGCACTTTGGAATCCAAATTGTCCACCACTTAAACCATTGTTATAAATTAAGTAAGAGATGGATTCTGTACTTTGAGAAGGACCTCCTTTTGTTAATGACATAATCTGATCAAATACCATTAAGAAGTTTTTCATACAAAGCACCATATTGATCGTAAAAAATGGCATAATGAGAGGGAAGGTAATGCTTTTAAATTTATTCCATCCAGTAACCCCATCAATGGCTCCTGCTTCATAGACATCTTCTGGAACTGTTTGAAGCCCTGATATGTAAATAATCGTATTCATAGCAACCGATTGCCAAGCACCAACAATCACGATTCCAATCCACGCCGTACTACTTTTTGATAAAAGGCTATCGCTTAAAAATCCGATTCCCATCACTTGTCCAAGGGCTGGTAAAATATAAGTAAAAATAAATCCAAAAATATATCCGACAACTAATCCTCCAAGTACGTTTGGGATAAAATAAATTCCTCGAAGAACACTCTTTCCTTTGATTTTGCTATTAAGACCAAGTGCTAAAATCAAACTAAGTACATTGACTAAAATCGTACAAACAATCGCATATTTAAAAGTAAATAAATACGAATGTCCTACACGAGAATCCGTAAACAAATCTGCAAAATTTCGAAGTCCTACAAAGTCATAACTTCCATACCCTTTAAAGTTTGTAAGTCCGTAATAAAATCCTTTGATCAGTGGTAATGTATTAAAGCAAAAGAATAAAATTACTACAGGTAATGTCATAAGAAACATCGTTCTTTGTCGTTCATTCATATGTTTTTTCCTGTTCATTCTACTTCCCCCTCTTTTTTATCTTCTGGATTTTCTTTTTGATACTCTTGTACTTTACGAATTAAGTCACGATTATATCGCTTCCAATTCTTATCAAAACGTGTTAAGAAGGTATTAAGAGCATTTTTACTATTATCAAGTAAATAAGTTTGAATCATGGCATCCACTGCCATTTCACTTGGATAATGATGATCTTGATAATCAGCGATTCTATCCTGTTCAATATAAGATTTCATGCCATCTAGTGTACTAGATAGAGTAAAATCCCCTTCTTTACATGGTACTGCATTTTGATCGTCTAAATAGGCTTGTACATTTTCATCTTCTAATAAAAAGTCAAGCACTTCATACGCGGCTTCTTTATTTTCACAAGTGCTCATAACGGAAAATTGCAAATCGTTTCCAGAATTTAAAATATTATCTTCTTCGTTCTCATTTGCTGGAAAAACAAAAGAATCAATATCAATATCTGGATTCACCGATTTAATCTGAGGAATGGCATAACTTCCAATGACATACATAGCACTCTCTCCTCTTGCAAAAGCAGTACATGCATCGTTGTAACTATAAGCTGCTGGATTTTTTTGCGCATACTGTAATAAATTTTTTGTCATAAGTGCAACATCTTCATATTCTTTGGAAAACGTTGTTTCTCCTCGATTTACTTGAGCCGCTACATCAGATGGCGCTAGTCCACAAGCGATAGCATTCCATGGTGCAAGACAAGTCCATGTATCTTTAAATCCAAAGTATAATGGTAAAATCCCCTCTTGTTGAATTTGTTCACAAAGTTCTTGAAACTCACGATAAGTAGTAGGAATTTCCCATCCATGCTCTTGAAACATTTCTCTGTTATAAAGAACGCCTGCTGCATTGGCAACGTAAGGAAGGGCATATACGCCTTCTTTTGGAACAAACTCCAATTCTTTATCGGTATCTAAATAAGATTGACGGATTGTTTTTAACCCTTCATAATCAGAAATATCCATAAATAAGTCGGAATCTAAGAAATTAGAGTAATTCACATCCCCTCCAATTCCAATAATATCTGGATAATCCTCTCTTATAAATCTCGTTTTTAAAATTGTCATAGCATCATTTGGAGAACTGATTGTCAAATGAATATCGTCATGGGCTTCATTAAACTTATCTTCTAACTGGTCAAAAAACTTCGTTGCTTCTGGCTTATATTGCACAATTTCAATATTGACCCTTCCATCTGACTCCTTCGTTTGTCCACAGGCAGTAACCATAGTTGTCATCAAGCCTGCAAGGAATAGACACACAACCGCTTTCCTATAGTTTCTCATTGGAATCGCCTCCCTTTTTTATTCCTCTACCTTAATTGTAAATTGATACGTTGTTAAATTGGCTTCTAAAATCGCTTTCACCTTTCCATTATTTCTCTCGATTACAAGCCGATCCCCGTTTGTCTCACAAATACATTCTCCATCAAAAGCAGGACAGCTATTTCGAAAACGCATTAAATCTCTTAGTTTTTCAACAACAGGGCGTTTGAAATTCTCATCTACCTCTTCTACTGTATAGTAATGTCGATTAATGTTTCTTCCTTCTTTTGTTCTCTCTAAAAGCTCTAAATCATTTTCTCCTGCTAACATTCCCACATAATAAACTTGTGGAATTCCTGGTGCAAAAAATTGAATTGCCCTTGCTAATAAATAAGCATCATCATCATTGCCTAAAGCGGAATAGTAGCTACAATTAATTTGATAAATATCTAAATTATTATATTCTTCACTGCTATATTTTTTCTTTACATTGGCACCTTTTGCATATAATAACTCTTTTGTCTCTTCAATTTCTTCTGGAGTTAATAAGTCTACAACATCCACAACACCGATTCCATCATGGGTATCTAACGTTGTCATCTGCTTTCTTGGACAAATCGTAAACCAATGTTTTAAACGATCGCCTCGATGGGTATAGAGTGCATGAAGCACTAACATTGGTAACGCAAAGTCATAAACCCAAAATCCTTTTTCCGCAATTTTTAATTGGATTGAGTAATGTTCATGAATTTCTGGAAGAATATCTACGTTATATTCTTTTGCGATTTCTTCAATACGATATAATAAGTCCCACATTTCTGGTTCCACAAAGAAACAGCTTGTATCCGCTTTTTTTACCGCATAGGCAAAGGCATCTAATCGAATCACTTTTGCTCCATGTTCGCACATAAAACGGATAGTATCTTCTATAAATTTTTGTGTTATCGGCTGTTTCACATCGAGATCGATTTGTTCTTCTCCAAATGTACACCATATCTTTTCTGTTGTGCCATCGGCAAATGTGATTTCCACATAAGGAGCTTTTGGCTTTCTCTTATAAATTTTATCGACCTGTTCTTTCGTTGGCTCTCCATTTTCCCAAAAATCTTTATAGCGAATAAATAGCTCTTTATAAGCAGACTCTTCTTTCTTCTCTTTAAAATCCAAATAATAAGGGGAATGTGCAGAAATATGATTTACCATAAAGTCATACATTAAATCATATTTTTTTCCAATTCTTTTTAAATCTTCAAAGTCTCCAAACTTCTCATCGACTTTATCGTATTGCATTGGTGCAAACCCACGATCCGCAGAGGAAGGAAAGAATGGTAAAATATGAATACTTCCAATCGCTCCTTCATAATGCTTTTGTAAGATTTCTTCCATCTCTTGAAAGTTTTTTCCAAGACTATCCCCATATGTGATTAACATAATTTCGTTTTTCATAAAACTCTCCTTTTCTCAATTCCTATGATTGTTTTTAAAAGACAAATCTCGTCATTCCTTCCTTTTTCTTATGCACGACTGGCGAAAAACTTCCTAGGAAAGATTTTCACACAGATGATATTGCCATGCATGATACTCTTCTTGTACAACTGGAACCGGAATTCCTACATGGATTAAAACACTTCCATCATAGACGGTTTCCGTTCCTTCTACTGCATACTGTTTTGTTGGATCAAGACCTTTACACTTTATGTAAGTCACAGGTGCATTTCCATGGGTTGTTAAAGATACAATGTTAACTAAGGCTTCTTTTTTATCCTCAGAAATAAAACTCCATCCTGCCATCTCTCTTTCCTCTTCAGGCATAGAAAGACGATAGTATTCTCCATTATGAATTAAATTCCAGTATTTTTTATAAGAAGAAATCTGTTCCTTCACCGCTTCTTTCTCTTCTTCTGAAAGCAAACTTAAATCTAATTCATATCCAAAACTTCCCGCCATCGCTACAACACCTCTTGTATGGATATCGGTCTTTCTTCCTGTTTGATGATTTGGAATTGCGGATACATGAGAACCAACAGAAGAAATTGGATAGCCAAAAGAAGTTCCATGTTGAATCCAAATTCTTTCAATCGCATCGGTATTATCACTACACCAGATCTGAGGCGTATAATAAAGCATTCCCGCATCGAATCTGCCACCGCCACCGCTACAGCCTTCGATTAAAATATTAGGGTATCGCTCTAACATTTTTTCTAAGAAGCTATAAACGCCAAGCACATATTGATGCATAATTTTCCCATAATTTTGATAACCTTCTACCGCAGAATAGACATCACAAATACTTCGGTTCATATCCATTTTAATATATTCAATTTGGAGGGAATCGACGACCTTTGCAATTTGTTCAAAAATGTATTCCACTACTTCTTTTTTTGAAAAATCTAATACAAGTTGATTTCTAGAACGCACCGGCTTTCTTCCTGGTATTGTAAATGCCCAATCTGGATGTTCTCGATATAAGTCACTATCTTCATTTACCATTTCAGGCTCAATCCAAAGCCCAAATTTCATACCAAGCTCATGCACCTTTTTTGATACCTCTTCTAATGTGCCGTTCATTTTTTTCTCATTGACATACCAATCACCAAGCCCACTATTATCGTCATTTCTTTTTCCAAACCATCCATCATCTAACACGAGCATTTCCACTCCAAGTTCGGAAGCTTGACGAGCAATATCCACAATTTTTTCTCCATTAAAATCAAAATAAGTGGCTTCCCAGTTATTAATTAAAATCGGTCTTCTTATTTCTTTATAGTTTCCACGGCATACATGATAACGAATTAATTTATGGTACAGATGAGATAAATGAGTGAGTCCCTCTTTTGAATATGCCATCGCTACTTCTGGACTATAAAACTCTTCCCCTGCTTTTAATTCATAGTCAAACATCTCATCCAATACCCCCATCTGCATACGTGTTTGACCATACTGATCTTTTTCTACTTCAAATTTAAAATTACCACTATATAAGAAAGACATTCCATAACAAGCACCAAAGTCTTCGGTTGTTTCTCTTCCTGCTACAATAAAAAATGGATTCTGTTGATGACTGGAAGTTCCTCTTTTACTTCCAAAACTTTGATTCCCATAAATAACAGGAACTCTCTCTAAATTTCGCTCCATAGCATGTCTTCCATGAAAATGAAGGACATCAAAATTCCCTGTTAAGAAATCTAGGGAAGCGCTATATACTTTATTTAAAAATATTTTTTTCTCCCCTTTATTACAAACAACAACGCTTCTTGTAATGACATCTAATTCTGGTAACACGCCATATTTTAAAATGACTTCTACCTTGCTACTTGTATCCGCCAATTGTACTTCTACCGTATAAGCCTCCTCTTCCTTTGCATATACTGCTGGGAGCCCTTGTATGGCATATTTTCCTTTTTTTGTGCAATGTCCTTGATAACGTAAATCGGCACCAAACACGCCATCTTCATTTCTCATATTAAATGCTACCGTTCGGTAATCACCGTTTCCATAACATGGATATTCCTGTGGCAATGCATCTAAAGAAAACGTGCGATCCATGCCTACATCATAAGGATTTCCACTAAAGCCTCGATCATAATACGTCAACAGTGACTCTGCATTTCCTTCCATTCTCGGCCCATAGTATAAATGAATTAAAAACTTGGAATCCGTAATCCCCATTTGATAAGTTGTATTTTTTGTATGTAGCGTAATAAATTCCATCTTTTTTCCTTCCTTTTTATGTCCTAATGTTTTTTCCGATAATAAAATACAAGGAATTGATTTTTTTCAATTTTCCTTGAAATTGCTTTCATTATATAAAAGTTTCATGAGAATTGGAATGTGATGATCTCTCTCGTTCTATACCATTTTGTATTCTTTTTGCTATTTTTTGTTGATAGGAGATTACATTTTGATATATAATGTCTATAGTATTATTTTAACGATACATTTCTATCAAAATACGAAAAGAACTCGTAATATTTCATGCTTACTTTGTTCTTTATTTGCACTATGAAATGGAGGTCATTATGCCGAATCTTTTATTTTCTCTTTTCCCAAATCAATATTTTATTGACTTATGTTTATACCAATATGGATACGAACGTTGTAAACCTCTTTCTTCCTTTGGCCCTTATATTCGTAACCACTATCTATTTCATTATGTCATCTCAGGAAGCGGAACTCTTGTGGCGATGGATCAAAATGGGATTGATCAGACATATCATATAAGAAGCGGACAAGGTTTTATGATTTTTCCAAACCAAAACACTAGTTATTATGCGGATTCTGAACATCCATGGGAATATGCTTGGATCGAATTTGATGGTGCTAGAGTGGAAGAAATTTTAATGAACTGTAATATCAGTATCAAAAAACCGATTTATTATTCTTCGGATAAAACCATATCAGAAAAATTAAAAAATTCGTTATTAGAGTTGGCTTCTTGTGAAAATACAATTTCTCATTTTGGCAAAATCGGTCTTTTATATACTTGTATCGACTATCTTATTCGCTCTTCTAAAAACAGGCGCGCCTTTTTTGGTGAACATATTTCGGATACTTATGTAAAAGAGGCCGTTCACTTTATCAATAAAAATTTTCATAATGATATTAGCGTAGAAGATATTGCAAATTTTTGTAATATTAGTCGAGGATATTTATGTAAGATTTTAAAAAAACATACAGGACAGAGCCCGCAACAGCTCCTTATGAATTACCGAATGTCAAAGGCAGCACAGCTTCTTGAAATCACCGACTTATCCATTGGTGATATTGGAAAAACCGTTGGATATGAAAATCAACTTCATTTTTCCCGCGCCTTTAAAACAATTTATGGTATTTCTCCTCTTCAATGGAGAAAAAAGATGAAAAATATAGAATCCTAAGATAAAAAAAGGAATTGGTAGTTTTTTACCAATTCCTTTTTTATCTTATTATTTTGTATAGTTATCGAAATAACCTTGGATATAGATGATAGGTGTTCCTTTATCTCCACTTCCACTTGTTAAGTCAGCTAAAGAACCAATTAAATCTGTAAGACGTCTAGGAGTTGTTCCCTGTGTTACCATCTGTCCTACAAGACTTGTTGCATTTTCATCTTTTTCTTTAATATATCCTTTAATCGCTTCTTTTAATTCTTCGCCTTCTAATCCAGCAAAGTCATTGTCCGCTAAATATTTTAATTTTACTTCGTTTGGTGTTCCGTCTAATCCTTTTGTGTAAGCTGGGGATACCACTGGATCAGCAAGCTCCCAGATTTTACCAACCGGATCTTTAAATGCACCATCACCGTAAACCATAACTTCTACCTGTTTTCCAGTTTTTTCAATCATTTCTTTTTGAACGGCTTCTACAAAAGCTTCACAGTTAATTGGGAATAATTTCACTGTTTCTTCTGTTGCTTTATTAGAGCCTAATAAACCGTATTTATCATTATATCCGCTTCCATCAACGCTTGCAGTTAAGATTTCATCAATTCCATATACTTTTTCTGCACCATTGTCTCTTAAAATGCGTTTTGTACGAACTCTCGTATGGATATCACATGTAAGAACGCTTTTTGTATAATTTAAAATTGCCTTTGGATTATTTGCAAAAATAATCTCTACTTCTGCTCCTGCTTCTTGGATTAAGCTTTTGTAATAATCGACATAATCAACACCTGTGAAAACGTGTTTTTCATATCCAAAAAGCTCTCTATATCTTTCTTCTGTTAATACATCACTCCAAGGATTCACACCTTTTTCATCCATAATGTCTAAATCAATTAAATGATTTCCAACTTCATCGGAAGGATAGCTTAACATAAGAACTACTTTCTTACATCCTCTTGCAATTCCTTTTAAACAAATTGAAAAACGGTTACGGCTTAAAATTGGGAAAATAATACCAACAGTATCATCTCCAAATTTACTTTCCACATCTTTTGCGATTTGGTCGACATGTGCATAGTTTCCTTGTGCTCTTGCTACAATTGCTTCTGTAACAGCAACAACATCTCTATCGCGAACTTCGAAATTTTCTGATTTTGCTGCATTTAATACAGAATCTACTACGATCTGTACAAGATTATCTCCTTCACGAATAATTGGTGCACGCACACCTCTTGATACAGTTCCAACCATTCTATCCATCATTAGTTCCTCCAATTTCAACAATAATATGCATATATTGTTTGGCCTTATGCTTTTCTTTTGCACGAACAAGGTCTATATGCATTACTATTATAATGGCATACGAATGAAAAAGCAACTAAAAGAAAAAGTCTTTACACTTTTCTTATAGCTGCTTTTCCATTCCCTTTTTTATCTTCTCTTTTTTATTTACAAGTTTCTCATCCTTTTGATTGCTCACCAAACTGTAGCATTTTAAATCCTTCTCCATGAACTTCATTGGATTCTAACACAATCACAAAAGCTTCTGGATCGGCTTCTTTTACAGCCATTTGCACTTCATACATTTGTTTGTTATTACAAGCACACATAACCACATCTTTTTTATCCTGTCGATATCCCCCTTCTGCTTTCAATAACGTACAGCCTCTTTGACAAGTTTCTTCAATGACACGGGAAATTTTCTTTCCATCTGAGGTAACGATAAGCGCTAGTTTTCCTGCATTGACACCATACATTACTTTATCTACAACAACAGCAAATAAATAACTAACAATGGCACCATAAATAAACCCATCGACATCTTTAAAAACAATACTGCCAATCACAATCACTAACAAATCAAATACTAAAATAATTTTTCCAAGAGGCAAATGTGGATATAGTGCTTTCACAGCCATTGTAATAAAATCAGCACCACCAGTAGAAGAATTTTGCATATAAATCAAAGCATAGCCATATCCTGAAATAACTCCTGTACAAATGGCAGCTAACAAACGGCTTCCATTATACGTTGGAAGCAATGGTCCTACATAATCAATCATAACAGAAGATAATACCATACACCACATAGAGCGTAAAAAGAATCGCTTTCCTAGTAATTTATAGCAAACGATTGCCACTGGAATATTCAGAAGAATCGTTGCCACTCCTATTGGAATATGAACCATCCGATTTAATATAATAGCGATTCCAGAAAATCCTGTCATTGGAAATCCTGCATTGACAGCAAAATTATAAATTCCAATCGCTACAAGAAAACTTCCAATAAATTCTATACACGTGGTTTTTAAATTTTCTTTCCTAAAAATTGTTTTTAACACGAAAATTCCTCCCTTTCGAAATCATATTTTTCTATCTCATCACACGCTCTCATCATAATTTTATCAAACAGTCTGCACTTTCCTATCCTACCATGTATTGTTCCACAGACTTTCTTCATTTATTTTATGCAAAAAAAAAGAAGTACACTAGGCAAATACTGTCTCATATTAGGAAAAAAAAGCCATATCTGCCAGCTCCGCCTCGTTGGCACGTAGTGCTTTTTTGTGTTATAGGATAACTCGGTTTGCGAGGATTTTCCTATAACACAAAAGAGCGATTGCAGAATCTTTATAATCTGCAACCGCTCTTTTCCTTCCTTATTTTACCATGTTCTCTTTCTAGATTCAAGTCTTATCTTTTTCATAAGAAGGCAACAAAATTAGACGTCCATTTAATTTTTTTACTTCTTCTTTTGAATGAGTCGTCAAAAGAATCGTCCTTCCTTTTTGCTCTTCTAACACATATTGTATTGCTTTATCTTTTGTAGCTTCGTCTAGACTAGTAAACGGCTCATCCATTAAAATATAAGAAGATTTTGCCATCATTCCTCTCACAAGGCTCACACGCCTTTTCATACCACCGCTTAACTCTTTTACTGGCACTTCTGCTATATTTTCTAAACCAACTCGTTGCAACTGGGAGACAATCATCTCTTTTAAATTTCTCGCTTTTCTTTCTTTTCCTTCCAATACAATGGCAATGTTTTTCCAAACACTTTCCCATTCAAAGAAACGTTCCTCTTGAAATACCATCGAACATAAGGCGTCCTTTTTCAGTATAATCCTTCCACCATCTATCGGCTCTAATCCTGCTATCATACGAAGCAATGTCGTTTTTCCTCGTCCTGATTCTCCCATGACACAGTAAATTTTTCCTTCGTCTAGTGTTAGATCATAATCGTTAAAAATAATTTTACCTTCAAATTGTTTTTTTATCTTCTCTAGCTTCATAACTTTTCCCTGCAATGCGATACAATATGAAAAGTAACGCTTTCTCAAATAAATAGCTACATAAAATAATCATCGCTGTCCAAGCGAATAAATCGCCTGTTTCCAGCGAAATCTTCGCCATATAAAGTCGTTCCCCGATGGAATGTTCTGGCATTCCAATTACTTCTGCAGCAATTCCTGATTTCCATGCAAGTCCTACGGTAATGACCGCACTATTCATTAAAAACGGAATACACGTAGGACGATAAAGATACCAAAATTTTTTCCAAAAAGAAAAACGAAAAACTTTAGCGACTTCTAATAATTGTTTTGGAGTCTCCATAAGACCTGTTATTACTCCTTGATACACAATCGGCATAGAAATGACAAATACAATAAAAAATGTCAGCTTTTCAGACCCAATCCAAATTAACGCTAAAATAACAAAAGAAGCTACTGGCACCGTTTTCATCAAATGAATAATCGGTGCTATCAGCTCCTTTAACCATTGTACTTTATAGGAAATAGCACCCAACAGACCGCCCAGTAACCATGCCCCTAAAAGTCCATAAAAAATTCTCACACACGAATATGCGATCACTTGATAAAACTCTTTTGTTTTCAAAAGTAAAACGGCTCTTTTTCCTACCTCAAGTGGTGTTACGAGAATAATCGAGTTATCCATCATAACCGCCACCAATTGCCAAACGAGAAGCCAAAAGAGCAAAATGGCTCCTCGTTTCATCCATTGTCTATGGCAAATAATAGAAATCATCTGCTGGTAACTGTCCTCCAACCATCGTCTTATCCAGTTCATAAAGAACATTTAAATACCCACTCAATGCTTCTTTCATCTCTTGTCCATCGATGTAAGTGATGTTACATTTTGGAATCGCTTTTTGTGCTAATGGTGCTTTTTCAATAATTCCAAGTTTCGCCACTAACTCAGCAGCTTCTTCCACATTTTCATTGACATAGGTTGTACTTTCTTTTTGTTCTTCCATAAAAGCTTCTACCGCTTCTTTATTTTGTTCTAAAAACTCTTTTCGAACAATCGTCACTCCGGTTACAAGTTGACTTTTTTCTTCCCCTTGCACTTGATTCCATTGTTCCGTCATATCCATAACAACTTTTAACTGATCGTTTTGTGCACAGGCAACAGTGACAAATGGCTGTGGTAATAATCCAATATCCGCCTGTCCTTTTGAAAGAGCACTGACAACCTCAGCGGCTTCTGCTTTATATTCTAATTTCACATCATCCGTTGTTAATCCATGTTCTTTTAATAAGTACTGTAACGTATAGTCTGGAGTATTTCCTTTTCCTGTCAACACAATCGTCTTTCCTTTTAATGATTCGATCGTTGTTAAACTGTCGTCGCTTGATACCATATATAAAACACCTAATGTATTAATATCGAGAACTTGAACGGTTCCCTCCATTTTATTGTACCAAATGCTCGCAGCGTTGGCTGGAATTAAAGCGATATCCAAATCTCCTTTTAGAATTCCCGCCATCAAACCATCGGCTGCTGGCTCCATCTGAAATTCATACTCATTTGTCGCTTTTCCATTTTCCGAACGTTCCATTAAAGAAACAAGTCCTATGGAAGTCGGTCCTTTTAAGGAACCTACTCGAACTTTTGTTTTTTGTACCTCATTGGTTGTACTATCTGCTGTTACCTCTTCACTCGTTGACTTCGTTGTGCCTTCTGTCTTTGCACCACATCCTACGAGCAACATAGAAACTGCCAGCAGACAAGATAATAGAAATGCGATTCCTCTTTTCATATTAATTCCTCCTGTCTTAATGATTACTTTTCGCAATTCCTACTTTATCACTCGGATTTTCGTTCGTCAACTATGTACTTCATTTTATACATTATGCCTCATTGGCTCTTGATTCCCCAACAAAGAATAATGCCACTGTTCCAGGACCAGTATGAGCTCCAATTACAGCACCAATATCAAAAATTTCCACCTTCCCATTTAAATTTGGAAAAGTAGCTTCTACTAGATCAGCCACCTGTCTTGCTTCTTCATATCGTGCAGAATGAGAAATAAAACATTTTCCACGATATTCTTTCTTATCCTCTGCATAAAGTTCCATCATGGACACGATCTCTTTTATGACTTTTTTCCCACGCACTTTTTTCTTTGGAACTAATTTTCCCTCTTTATCCACATGTAACAATGGAGAAATATTTAATAGATTTCCAAACGTAGCTGCCGCTGGTGAAATTCTTCCTCCCCGTTTAAAATGAGTTAAGTCATTGGAGAAAAACCAGTGCTGGAAACGAAGTTTATTTTCCTCTGCCCAATTTGCATTTTCATCAATATCCATTCCCTTGTCTCGATTATCACAAAGAGCATCCACTAATAATCCATATCCTGAGGATGCACTTAAAGAATCAATGACATAAATTTTACGCTCTGGAAACTCCTCTTCTAATTCTTCTCTTGCAATTCTTGCAGAGTTATACGTTCCAGAAATCCCACTGGATAGACAGATATGAAGAACGTCTTTTCCCTCTTTTAAAAATCTTGAAAAAAACGCTTTGTATTCTTCTGAATTAATTTGGGAAGTCACTGGCATAGCTCCTTGATCAATACGAGCATAAAATTCTTTTGGTGAAATACTCTTCCCTAAATCATCAATATACTCTTGTCCATCCATTTGAAAATGAAATGGAAGATAAGGAATCTCCCTCTCCTTTAAATACTCTTCTTTTAAATCTGCCGTAGAACAACAACTAATAATATAATCCATAAATCCTCCCTATCTATATTTTATGTTCATTCATTATTTAAACTCTCTTCTTATTTTTTAAGCGATAAGAAGCACGCTACTTCTCCTGTCACTTTTTCTTAAATTAACAATTTTATCATATAATGATTGTTTTTTCTTGTCAAATGCTATTCTTTTCCTTCTCATCGTTTTATACAAAATTTTATTTCTGTTTTTAAAAAAACTATACTTCTTTTCTTGCCATCAAAATATTTTAGCAACTAAGCCATTGACATGAATTTTTTCTGCTCCTATAATATTTCATAGAATCGATGTAATAGGATCTTTTTAAAGTTCCTTATTATGTCGAAATTTATAAAAGGGGAAATGCAGATGATGAAAAATTTAAAATTTCATAAGATTGTTATGGCAACAAAAAGGAAATGGATTCCAGCACTTCCAACTATTTTTGTTTCCATTTTTTTATTTCTGACGATATTACCATTATTTGGTATTCAGTATGTCATTATGTGTTCCTTTCTAGCACTTTTTTTCCGAACGAGACATCTACAAGACTTTCGTCCAAGAGTGCTTGTTAAAACAGGAATCACGATGTTGCTAGTTTGCTTTTTCGCATTTTTAGCAACAAGAAATCTCGCTCTTTGCATACTATTGAACTTTTTTGTTCCATTTTTCATTGCAGGACTTTTAACGAATAAGTTTAATCCAAAAGCATATTTTGTCTATGGTATGGAATTTGTCTTTTTGCAACTCATGCCCATAAATTCAGACCAGCTTCCAACCCAAGCTCTTTGTCTTATCTATGGATACACGATTGTTGTATTTTCACTTTATCTTTATTCCAGACTGATTAAAAGAAAACGTCATTATGGAACCGTTCGAAAAGGAATGAAAACCCTTTCTATCCAGTTTAAGAAATTGATAAATAACGAAGATTTCCAAACAGAAATCTCTTCTTTAAGTCAGATGATGTATCATATGAATCATGTTATTTACTCCTCTAGAAATTATAATTATCTTGCAACAGGGTATGGGAAAGTAAACTATTACTTCATGTTGATTTTCCAAAGATTTCATTATATTTTCCACAATTTTTCCAGAGAAGAATTATTTAAAACAGATGAAGATTATGCTTATTTTCAAACACTAAGCGAACTTTTTTTATGCATCGAAAAAAACTTAAATCAAGAGGATAATGATGACCTCATTCAATCGCTCAATCAATTTATGGAAGAACACACTCTCTCTTCCTCAAAAGCAAATGAAGCGATGCAAGAGTGTTTATCAATTTTAAACTATGCCCTTTTTACTATTACACTTGTATCCAATGAACGCCCTGAAAAAGATTGGAAAGTCCCAGCCTCTAGCAATCCAATTAAAAATATTCGTCTATTGTTTTCCTTAGATCGGTTTCAAATTCGATTTGCTTTACGACTGGCTGTCGTCTTATGTATCTCTT
This sequence comes from Candidatus Scybalomonas excrementigallinarum, assembly GCA_018710905.1. Classification (GTDB taxonomy): domain Bacteria; phylum Bacillota; class Clostridia; order Lachnospirales; family Lachnospiraceae; genus Scybalomonas; species Scybalomonas excrementigallinarum. Next base: position 15,025 of record DVIZ01000133.1, read on the forward strand.
TTGCTTTTTCTTATGGAACAGGCTTTAATCATTCTTACTGGTATCCAATGAGCGCCTTTTTAATGCTTATGCCTTATTCAGAAGAAAGCACCATGAAAATCAACAATCGTATTTTAGGAACGATAGCAGGCCTTTGTATTGTTTTCTTTTTAATGGGTATTTTTAAAAGTTTTGCCAGCCACTTGATTATTATTATCATTATGACTTGTTTTATGTATGCAGCTCCCATCACTTCATGGACTATGACTATGTACACAACTTGTTATGGTATGGCATTAACAACGCTAGCACTGGATCGAAAAGAAGCTATCTTGCTTCGACTTCTTTATGTTGCTCTTGCAGCTATTACTACATGGCTTGCCAACCATTTTCTCCTACCAAATACGGCAGAATCGGAATTTAAAAATAGCGTTCGCTCTTTATTTGATATTGATATTAAATTAATTCGTGAACTTCAAAAATGGAAAACAAAAGAAGTCGATATGGATGTATTCCGCAATTTAATTGTTCATTCGCACCTAATACCCAATGAGATTCAATCTTATATTAATACTCATTTAACAAAGGAAGAACAAGACTTTTATTCTCAACTTCTTCCATTAAACCAGAAACTAATTTCTGAAATGGAACAATTAAATTCTTATTTAAGACACCATAAAGAACTCATTGATTTTACGGACAACCTTCTATTAGAACAGCTGTTTTCGAACTTAGAAGATGCAACAAAGCGAATCTGTTTTAGTTATACAAGCAATCAACTTACCAGTTTCGTTATGCCAACCAAAAATTTACATACTTATGGAACGCTTGATGACAACTTATACTTTAACAATCTTGCATTTAATTGTATTAAAAGCATTGAAGAATTAACAAACTTATCAACAAAAGCTCCATTACAAGAGCTACAACGATAAGGTTGAATAGAACAAAGTGTGCGTTGCATACTCTTCACGACTTTCGGTCACTTTGAGCAACGTACACTTTGCCGCGCGCGAGCAATTTGCGAAGCAAAATTATCGTCTTTGCGAGCTGCGCATCGTTCGCACGTAGTGCTTTTTTTATGTTATAGGCTAACTCGCTTTGCGAGGAATTTCCTATAACATAAAAAAGCCATAGAACAAAAATTGTTCTATGGCTTTTTTATTTGCGTGAAAGCAACGAGTCAAATATTTGTTTTTTCATCTATATAAGACAACGAGTCAAGTATGGCAAATCCATCTTCTCCAAATGATAGGTACTCTTTATTGTCCCTGTCCACTCTGGGGATAAATTAGAATGGATATAAAAAGAATCAATTCCCACCTGATTTGCACCGAAAATATCTGTATTCTCATCATTTCCTATCATAAGACACGTGTCTTTTTCCAAATCATATTGCTCAAAAAGCATTTCAAAAAACTTTTGTTCTGGCTTTTTACAGCCTTTTGTGGAAGAAATGAAAATTCCATCAAAAAGCTCTTTAATTCCTAGCTGTTCTAGCTCTGGCATCCTGACACTCAAACGGCTAAAACCGTTGGGTTCTTATGTACATTCACTTCCAAATATACTCGAAAGTATATAAGACTAATGAGTTTCCATAAAACTTTTATTACCAAAGACACCTTTGTATCTATTAACGATAATACTAGGCTCGTGTCAAAA
>DVIZ01000134.1 GCA_018710905.1 Candidatus Scybalomonas excrementigallinarum
GCAAAATTCCCAGATGCACCGACGGAAAGAGGGGTCAAACATATTTTAGAACTGATCGAATGTGCAAAAGAAGGATATGAATCGTATTTGATTTTTGTCATTCAAATGAAAGGAATTCTCTCTTTTGAACCAAATGATCGAACACAACCTGAATTTAAAGAAGCATTAAAAAAGGCAAGAGAAGCAGGTGTGCATATTTTTGCTTATGATTGCCTTGTGACAGAAGATGGGCTGTGTCTTGATCAAGAAGTTTCGGTTTGTTTATAAAGATAGGAAAGGAAAAAATAGGATTAAGGGATTATTTATGAAGTCAATAAAAAAAGAAGGAATGAAAACAAGAAATTATCAAAAATTTTGTAAGGTGATAGCATGTTTTATTTGCTTTTGTTTTTTATTATCCACAACGGCGATACCAGTGTCGGCGAAAGCAACGCCAGTATCACAAAATGGAAGACTTTCTGTAAAAGGGAATAAAATTGTCAATCAAAAAGGAAAAGCATTTGTTATCAAAGGGGTATCCACTCATGGATTATCTTGGTTTCCACAGTATGTCAATAAGAAAGCATTTAAAAATATGCGAGATCAATGGGGTGTGAATACCATTCGATTGGCTATGTATACCGAAGGATATAATGGATATATGACGGGGGATGCCAATAATAAAAAGGCGTTGAAAAATTTAATCCACAAAGGGGTTACGTATGCAAAAGAATTAGGAATGTATGTGATCATTGATTGGCATATATTAAGCGATGGTAATCCTAAGACTTATGAGAAGGAATCTAAGGCATTTTTTAAAGAGATGGCTAAGAAATATAAAAGTTATAATAACGTTTTATTTGAAATTTGCAATGAGCCAAATAATGTGGATTGGAACACGGTAAAAAGTTATGCAAATCAGTTGGTAAAAACGATTCGTTCTGTGAATCCGAAGGCGATAATTATCGTTGGAACACCAACTTGGAGCCAAGATGTGGATTTAGCAGTGGCATCTCCAGTAAAGGGAAACAATATTGCTTATAGTTTTCACTTTTATGCGGGAACCCATAAACAAGATTTGAGAAATAAATTAGAGAGTGCCGTGAAAAAAGGATTACCTGTTATTGTAACCGAGTTTGGACTGAGTGATGCTTCAGGAAACGGTGCGATTGATCAAAAGGAAGGAAACCGGTGGTTAGCACTTCTGAATCAGTATAAAATAGGACGAGTTTGCTGGAATCTCTCCAATAAAGCGGAGGCAAGTGCTCTGATTCAATCTTCTTCCCAAAAAGTAAATGGTTGGAACAAGAGCGATTTAACCGCTCATGGAAAATGGCTGATAAAAGCCTATGGTGGAACATTATAATTGGGACACTCTTTTCTTTTCTTGACATAGTAAAAAACGTACAATAAAAAAGGAACGAAACGAACAAGCAAGAAAAGAAAGGAGAAGGGTATGAAAAAGAGATGGTATCAAAAAGTAGTTTATGGTGCGTTGCCGATTGTTATGCTTCCTGCCTTATTAGTTCCACAGGCGGTTTTTGCAAAAACGGGAAACAAGATAGCAAAACGATATTTTGTAGTCAGTCGGATGGAAGGGGATGTTGTTCTTTTAGAAAATGAAAATGGAATAGAGCAACAAATTTCTCGTTCTAAAATTCCAAAGAAAGCAAAAGAAGGGGATGTTTTATCCTATTACAAAGGAAAATATCGTCGTGATACTAAGCGGACAAAAGAACGGAAAAAGCGAATCGAAGCCTATTTAGAACAATTTTGGAAGCAATAGAAAAGTAAGAATAAAAATAACAAATAAAAATAAAAGTCATTAGAATCATGAGAGAATTGTGATTTTAATGGCTTTTTTTATTTCATAGGAAACACCTTGTTACATTAATTTGTAAAAGTGCCATTTCCTATGAAATAAAAAAGCACTACGTGTGAACGATGCGCAGGTCTCAATGGGGAAAATTGGAACAAAGGCAACGAGTCAAGCGATTTTGTGATTGTATACAAGTATAGAAATAGATAGAAAAGTACATGGCTTTTGAATTATAGAATAAGAAAATATAAAAGAAGATTTATTGGGAAAAAACTAGAATTTAATAGATAAAATAGGAATAATAATATAAAAATATTAAGTTTTTATAAATTTTATCATTTATAGTAAAAAAATGTGATATAATAATAATTAACAGCTTTTTTGGATCATAAAAAAGTAGGGGAAAGATTAGGATTGCAAAAAAGCTTGAGAAGAAAAAAGAAGGAAAGAAGGAGGTCAAACAGATGAAAGAGGTACAGAATAAGGATTTTTCAGAAGTTACACCACAGATTGAACAATTGGCAGGATTGAGCAAGAGAAATGGTAATATCAATCCAGAGCTTTATAGTAAATATGAAGTAAAAAGAGGTCTGAGAGATATCAGTGGTCAAGGTGTTTTAGCAGGACTAACAGAAATCTCGCAGATTCAATCTTATATTGTAGAAGATCATGAAATGGTGCCATGTCAAGGGCGTCTTTACTATCGAGGAATCAATATTCGGGAAATTGTAGGTGGTTTTTTAAAAGAAAAGCGGTTTGGATTTGAAGAAACTATCTATCTTCTTTTATTTGGAGAACTTCCAAATAAAAAGGAACTACAAGATTTTCAAGAGCTCCTTGAAGAATATCGTTCTTTACCAACAGGGTTTGTGCGTGACATTATCATGAAAGCACCGAGCAAGGATATGATGAATACACTAGCAAGAAGTGTTTTAACAATGTATTCTTATGATAATCGGGCGGATGATACGTCTTTACCAAATGTTCTTCGTCAGTGTCTACAATTAATTGCAATTTTTCCACTATTATCTGTGTATGGCTATCAAGCCTATAATCATTATGTCAATGGACAGAGTTTATTTATTCATCCACCAAAGGCCGGACTTTCTACCGCAGAAAATATTTTGCAACTATTAAGAGCGGATGGCCAGTATACCGAATTAGAAGCAAAAATTTTAGATATTGCCCTTGTGTTACATGCAGAGCATGGTGGTGGTAATAACTCTACATTTACAAACCATGTAGTAACTTCATCAGGAACGGATACATATTCTGCAATTGCCGCCTCTCTTGGTTCTCTAAAAGGACCAAAACATGGTGGTGCCAATATTAAAGTTGTGCAGATGTTTGAAGATATGAAAGCGAATTTACAAGATTGGGAAGATGATGAAGAAATTGCTGCTTATTTATTAGGGCTTTTAAGAAAAGAGCGGTTTGATAAAAAAGGCTTAATCTATGGAATGGGACATGCGGTTTATTCTTTATCCGATCCAAGAGCCGATATTTTTAAATCTTATGTTGGAAAATTATCCGTATCAAAAGGAAGAGAAAAAGAATACAATCTCTACACAAAAGTGGAGCGTTTAGCACCAGAGATTATTGCAGAAGAGCGAAAAATTTATAAAGGTGTTAGCCCAAATATTGATTTTTATAGTGGATTCGTATATTCTATGCTAGATCTTCCATTGGAATTATATACGCCAATTTTTGCAATTGCTAGAATTGCTGGTTGGAGTGCTCATAGAATGGAAGAATTAATTAATGAAGGTAAGATTATACGTCCTGCTTATAAGGCAGTTGCACCAAGAAAGCAATATACACCATTAGATGAGCGATAAAAAAGAAAATCAAATGGAATAAAAAAGAAGTGACAAAATGCACCTCAAATGTTGGAAAGATGAATATTTGAAGGTGCATTTTTATTTGACGATGCTATCAATGTGGGAAGTTCACAAAGTGCAGTTCTCATTGGTGTAGGGTTGTATAGCAGATAAAGGATAGGATAGGGAGTATAGAAGAAAAAAGTAATGTTATGAAAGGAAAAAGGGGATGACACTTCAACAATTAAAATATGTGATAACGGTAGCAGAAAAAGGGACGATTACTGACGCTGCTAAAGTTTTATTTATCTCACAGCCGAGTTTAACAAATGCCATACGGGAATTGGAAAAGGAAATGAATTTGACCATTTTTAATCGGACGAATAAAGGGATTATTGTATCCAAAGAAGGTGAGATTTTTTTAGGATATGCAAGGCAGGTGTTAGAGCAGGCAAGTCTTTTAGAAGAAAAATATATTCATAACAAAGGTGGAAAGCAACAGTTTTGTGTATCAACCCAGCATTACTCCTTTGCAGTCAATGCTTTTGTGGATTTAATTAAAGAATATGGACAAGAAGAATATGATTTTAGTCTTCGAGAGACACAGACATATGAGATTATCGATGATGTAGCGAGAATGAAGAGTGAAATTGGTATTTTATATTTGAATGATTTTAATGAAACTGTTCTTCAAAAAATTTTAAAAACAAATGGAATTATTTTTCATGAGTTATTTATAGCCAAACCTCATGTTTTTATTAGCAGTAAACATCCATTGGCAAACGAAGCGGCAGTTACGATACAGCAATTAAGCCAATATCCTTATCTTTCTTTTGAACAGGGGGAACATAATTCTTTTTATTATTCGGAAGAAATTTTTAGCATGGAGGAGCGGACAAAAAATATTCGAGTGAGAGATCGTGCCACCCTTTTTAATTTGTTAATCGGTTTAAATGGCTATACGGTGTGTAGTGGCGTTATCGATGAGGAACTAAACGGAAAAAATATTGTGGCAGTGCCGTTAAAGGAAAAAGGGGAGATGCATATCGGGTATTTAATGCATGAAAAATGTTTGCCGAGCCGTTTAGGAAAGAGTTATATCGAAGCATTAAAAAAATATATTGCTACGTATCAGAGTTTTTAAAGTAAGAGATTGCAAGAGAAAAGACTGTAAAATAAGGTGCTAGAATAATTTTTATAAAAGAGATTTGACATAGCTTAAAACTATATCAAACCTCTTTTTTTTCGTATTATTCAAATGTTATTTTGAGGGGTATAATGAGCAATAAGAAAACAACAAAACGGAAACGATTGTTTTAAGTTGTTATATTTGGGAAGAGAGAAGGAGAAGAAAATGAAGAAAAATACACCATTTCGATTTGATTATGTAGGAAGTTTTTTAAGACCAGAAGTGTTAAAAAAGGCGAGAGCGGATTATGAAGCGGGAGCGATTACAAAAGAACAATTAACAGAAGTAGAAGATAGAGAAATAAAAGCATTAGTGGAAAAGCAAAAACAAGTAGGATATTCTGTCATTACCGATGGAGAATTTCGTCGTGCCACATGGCATTTAGATTTTATGTGGGGATTTGATGGAGTGGAACATCAAAAAACAGAAAATGGAGTTCGATTTCATGGAGAACAAGCGTTAATTGATGATACTTATTTAGTTGGTAAAATTTCAGTAGGACATCATCCATTTGTAGATCATTTTAAATTTGTAAAAGCGTTAGAAGATGAACATACCGTTGCAAAACAGACAATACCAGCGCCAGCTCAGTTTTTACAACAGATGATCTTACCTTTTAATATTGAAACAACAAGAAAATATTATGAGACAAATGAAGAGTTAATTCAGGATATTGCAAAAGGATATCGCAAAGTAATTCAAGATTTATATGAGGCAGGATGTCGAAACATTCAGCTTGATGACTGTACTTGGGGAGCTTGTGTGGCAAAAGAAAATATTGGAAGATATGGAGAAGGTGTCGATATCCAAGAGATTATGGAACAATTATTAAGAGTAAATAATTTAGTTATCGAAGGAAAGCCAGACGACCTTGTAATCAATACTCATGTGTGTAGAGGAAATTATCATTCCACTTTCTTTAGCAGTGGAGCATATGATTCCGTAGCAGAATTTCTTTTCACTCGTGAAAATGTAGATGCTTACTATTTGGAATATGATGATGAGCGTTCAGGTGGATTTGAACCATTACAATTAGTGCCAGAACATAAAAAAGTTGTCCTTGGCTTAATTACGACAAAATCACCAAAATTAGAGGATAAAGAAAAAGTTATCGCTCGCATTCATGAAGCGACAAAATATATTCCTTTAGAACGATTATATTTAAGCCCTCAATGCGGATTTGCTTCTTGTGAAATTGGAAATAAATTGACAGAAGAAGAACAATGGGCAAAACTTGCACTTGTAAAAGAGATCGCAGAAGAAGTATGGGGAAAAGAAACAGAATAAGTTTAAGAAACGAAGCAAGAGAGGATTTTTCGAAACAAGGAAAAATCCTTCCTTGCTTTTTTATGTGAAGGCAACGAGTTATAAACTATGCTTGCATAAAGAAATAAAACTTTTCATATTTGAAGTAAGATATTTACTTTTATGGTAAATAATATTTAAATCCCTTTGCAGTGGCTTTGTAAGAGAAACTTGCTTTACAGAACCATCTTTAATATTAGATTCAACGAGAAGATAAGGTAAGATGGCGATTCCTAAGCCTGTTTCTACCCCTTTTATAATGGCTTGTGTACTTGTGCTTTCCCATAAAGGTTTGATGGAGAGTTGTTCTAAGGCGAAATGGGCGTCTAATATTTCACGACCAGCACTTCCTTTTTCTCGCATTAAAAAAGGATATTTTGCTAATTCTAAAAGTGTGACAACATTCTTTTTTGTCAATGGGTGTTCTGGTGGAACAATGGCACAAAGAGAGTCTTTCATAAAAGGTTCAAATAGAATGTCTGAGTGATTCGGCGTGTTTTCAATTAAACCGATGTCAATGGTGTTATTGAGAATATGTTGTTCGATGGTGCTGGATGTGTGAATTACTGCTTCTATTGTCAGGGAAGGAAACGTGTTTTGAAATTGTTTGATAATTTCTGGCAAGAGGTGAGTGCCAATGGTCATACTTGCCCCTACTCTTAAGGTGCAGATGGTATCCCAGTTTTTAATTTTTTTCTCCATTTCGTCAAATAAAGAAAGAATATGAATGGCATATCCATAAAACTCTTTTCCACACTCGGTAGGTAGAATACGTCTTCCAATTCGATCAAATAAACGAACCCCATAATAGTCTTCTAGTTCACGAATGGCTAAACTAATGGAAGGTTGGGCTAAGTGGAGCTGATGAGCCGCTTTTGTAACACCTTGATTTTGATAGACGGCAATAAATAGTTTCATATGGCGAAGTGTCATAAGGGATATCTCCTTCTATAATAAATTAGTTATCTATTTAATAAAATAATACTATTTTACTTATAGATCAAGAATGAATATAATGAGTAAGGAACAAGGAGGAGCAAAATGAATAAGAAAAAAGATATCTTAATAAAACTCTTTTTATCAACGCTGTACTTAAGTGCCTTTACATTTGGAGGTGGATATGTCATTGTAACTTTGATGAAGAAGAAATTTGTAGATCAATATCATTGGATTGAAGAAGAAGAAATGTTAGATTTAATTGCTATTGCCCAATCTTCTCCAGGAGCGATTGCTGTCAATGGTGCCATTGTTGTGGGATACAAGTTGGCTGGGATGGTTGGAGCAATAACAGCTATTGTAGCAACGATTTTGCCGCCATTTTTCATTATTTCATTGATTTCTGTATTCTATACTATTTTCCGTGACAATGTGATTATCAGTCAAATGTTAGAAGGAATGCAGGCAGGAGTCGGGGCAGTCATTGCCTCTGTTGTTTATGAAATGGGAAGCAATGTTGTTCGAGGGAAAAAAGTAGGCTCTATTATCATTATGATTGGTGCCTTTATTGCAACCTGCATTTTTGAAGTAAATGTTATTTATGTTGTCATTGTGTGTGGGGTCATAGGAGCGATTGAAACAATGTGGAATCGAAGGGAGCGGAAGTCTTGATTTATTTACAGTTATTTTTAAGTTTTTTTCAAATTGGAGCGTTTAGCTTTGGCGGTGGTTATGCAGCACTCCCTTTAATCCAAAATCAAGTCGTAACATTGCACGGCTGGTTGAGCATAAGTGAATTTACCGATTTAATTACAATTTCTCAGATGACACCAGGGCCAATTGCCATCAATTCTGCTACTTTTGTTGGCATAAAAATAGCAGGGTTTTTCGGAGCCATTGTTGCCACATTAGGATGTGTTTTACCATCTTGTATTATTGTAACGCTAATTGCTAAGTTATATTTAAAATATCGGAATATCGCTGTGTTACAAGGAATTTTAAATTCTCTTCGTCCAGCCGTTGTTGCTATGATTGCGGCAGCAGGAGTTTCTATTTTAATAACCACATTTTGGGGAAGCGAAGTAATGGCTAAGTTCAGTAATATAAAATGGAGTCTTGTCGTTATTTTTATTATTTGTGTTGTATTATTACAGAAATTTAAAATGAATCCGATTTGGGTTATGTTATTAGCAGGTGTGATGAAAGTTGTGTATTCCTTTGTATGTGCGTAATGCTAACAATACATCACCGATATCCGCTTGTAAGCAAATGGAACGATTGGAAATTTCATTTGGAGCAAAGGCTTCGTTGAAATTAACACAAGCATAAATAGAAGAAGGATTTTGAGCAGTCATCCGCCAAAATGGATATTTAATAATGGCTGGTGTATTTGCTCCTACTCCTAATTCTAAAAAAAGGATATTATGCTTTCTATGATGATGGAGAAAGTCGGAATATCGTTCCATAGCTTGATGCCAGCCCTCATCTTCCACAAAGCGATCATCACAACGAAGATTCATTGTCATAGGCTTTCCACAAATAGGGCAGTGCGGAATCAATTCGGTAGGAATCCGCATATTTTTTTGAGCTTTCATCATTTCTTTTACTTCATCTTCATTATCATAAGTTTTTTGATGGCAAGGAATAGAACACTGCCATAGTCCATAATCTCCCTGTGTATAAAATAAGCGTTTTTTATCAAAGCCAGCGTTTTGAAAACAGTGATCTACGTTGGTCGTTAATACAAAGTAATTTTTCTTTTGAACCAATTTTAGTAAGTCTTTATAAACAGGTTTTGGAGGGGATATATAGCGGTTATAATAAATATGACGACTCCACCATGCCCAATATTCTTCAAGAGTGTCATAGGGATAAAAGCCACCAGAGTACATATCAGGGATCTGGTATTTTTCTATAAAATCTGAAAAATATTGATGGAATCGTTCTCCAGAATAAGTAAATCCTGCTGAAGTGGATAAGCCAGAACCTGCTCCAATTAGGATAGCATCAGCGGAATCAATGGCTTCCTTCAGTTGCTTTATTTGTTCTGAGTAGTCTTTCATAGATTTCTTTGTCCAAATCTTTGAAAACATTAAAAATCACCTTCTTTACACTTGTAGATTTTTTTAGAAAAGCTTTTACCGTTTCTATCGCAATTTCTGCGGCTTTTTCGTTAGGAAAATGAAATTCACCAGTGGAGATACAACAAAAGGCAATACTTTCTAAATGATTCTTAGCTGCTAGGTTTAAACAAGAGTCATAGCAGGAAGCAAGAAGCTCACAATCTCTTTTTGTTAAATGTCCAGTAATAATAGGGCCTACGGTATGCAAAATATAGTTACAAGGAAGATTAAAAGCAGGGGTGATTTTTGCTGTTCCAGTCGGTTCTTCATAACCTTGTCTTTCCATTAATTTTGCACAGAAATTACGGAGTTGAATTCCACTAAAAGTATGGATACAGTTATCAATACAACGATGGTTTGGAACATAGCATCCAGTCATGCCACTATTGGCTGCATTGACAATCGCATCACAATTTAAAGTTGTAATATCCCCCTGCCATAAATAAATGCCCTCAGCAATAGGAGAGAGCTCTTTTATATCCGTAATTCCTTTTTGGGCGATTTCATTCTTTAAATATTCATCTTGTATTGTTAGAAATTTTTCATCGATTTCCTTTGGAAGACGTAAGTTCATCATTGCTCTCAAAAGTAACTTTTGTTGTTCAGGATCGGTTGGAATTTCGATATTTCTAACGTTAGGTTCTTCTAATAATAATTTTTTTATTAAAAATTTTCTGCGCTCCGTTTGGTTCATATAGATTCCCTCCTCGTTTTATTGAGCAATTTTATAAAAAATATTAAAATTCATATGGTGGATTTCCAGAGAAATCAGCAATAATTCCATGAGGATTTTCGAGATAAAAGACTTCAAAAATCGGATTATCTGCCGTTTGGTATTGTCCTTTTACAATTGGATTATTCATACAATCTTCTTTCACGGAGTGATTGTTTTCAAAAACAGCTTTCCCATGAAGACGAATCCAAGCATATTCGGGAGAGGAGATGGATACTTCAATTTCTGGATTGGCTTGCATATCTTTATAAACATCTTTCTGATTATTGGTACAGAACCAGAGTTTTCCATCTTTTTCGAAGCAGAACATAAAAGGACGGCATTTCGCTTTTCCATCACGTCCTACGGTTGCAAGGTATTGTACAGGGTTTGCTTGTAAAAATTCTACTACTTTTTTCATGTTTTTTCTCCTTTATCAATCAATTGTTGAAAATAATAGGTTGTAATTACTATCAAAGTTTCTACTATTTTGGAGTATTTCTTATCTCTAAAAATCTAAGGGATGCTATCTTGGAATAAGAATATAAGAAATTTTGTAATAATTTTATAGAAATTTGATGTAATCAATATTATTACAAGTGAATAATAACACTAAAAAGTTGTAATGTCAATAGTTACAACAAAAGGTAAAAAAATTGCTTAAGACATCTGGAATTGGTATCCAAATACCTTAAGCAAAAATTAAGATTGCATATTGATATATTTTTCTGTATCGTTTTTCACATCTTCTAATGTGATAGAAGAAAGTTCTTTTTCCATAGCATCTTGAACTCGTTTTAACTTATCATCTAAAATGACATGGATATTTCTTCCGACTGGACAATCCGCATTAGGATTTTCATGGAAGTGGAATAATTCTCCGTGTTCGACACAATCCACTGCCCGATAGATATCAAGAAAAGAAATCTCATTTAATGGCTTTGCAATGGTTGCACCTCCAGAACCTCTTGTAACATGAATGAGTCCAGCTGTTTTTAATTGAGAGAGCAGTCTGCGGATAATGACTGGATTCACATTTGTGCTACCAGCTAGGAAATCACTCGTAACCTTTCTTTCGTTTCCAAACGTATCAATACAAGCAAAAATATGAACTGCTAAAGTAAATCTACTTGAAATCTGCATAGAAAAAACCTCACTTTCAAGGCTATCATACAATAGACGTATTGTAATGTCAAATATTACAATTGGAAACTTATCGATGTAATTTATAAAAAAATTTTAATTTTTTAGCACTCACC
>DVIZ01000135.1 GCA_018710905.1 Candidatus Scybalomonas excrementigallinarum
AATGTGGCAAGGTTTCTAACTGACAAACGTTACTATCCAAGACTATACAAGATATATCAACAGGCAAGTCCAGAGTTTATACAAAGTCCAAGTTTAAGTGGTATGCCTGGTGGAAGTATAGGAAACAGCAATGAAGAAAAATTAGTGAAATATCTGTATGCTAAATCAATAGTTGATGGAGTTGCAGATACATACGATAAAGGCTCAGTAGAGTTGAAAGTAGTACTAGATAATGTATTAGGTAAAATATCAGCGGTTGAAGCTATGATGAGACTACATTTTGAAAATACAAGATATTATCAAATTAGGAAAAAAGCATTGAATGAATTCGCAGATGGTTTAGAGATGAAAGTTAATTGTCCTGATTTACATGTATATGTTGAGTAAAAAGCAGCTTAGAAAAGTTGCTTTTTTATTGTAAAAAAAGGCAAAAAATGTTAGAATTAGAAAACGAAAATTCGTTTTTTATAAGAAAGGGTGATAAGCGTGCTACTTGAATTTATTTTTAAAAATAGTTTCTCTTATAAAGATGAAACATATTTTTCTATGGAAGCTGTTAAAGGAACAGCTATAAAAAATGAATTTAAAAAAGCGGGTAAGCATCGTATACTAAAAAGTGCAATTATGTTTGGGCCTAATGCCTCTGGAAAAAGTAATATGATGAAATCTTTAAGTACCTTTCGAGAGTTAGTTTTAAAAGATGATAGACAAGAGAATCCTTATCCAACATATGTTAGCAATGAAGAACCGATTTTTTATCAAGTTACTATTTATTTTAATAAAAAGATATATCGTTATAGTGTCTCTTATTTGAAAGAAGAAATACTTGAAGAAAAATTGGAGATAGAAGTGAAAGGTTCTTTCGAAACATATTTTCAACGAGATAAAATGAAGTATACTATTTTACCAAATGAATTAGAAACTCTAACCAATAAAACAAGAAAAGATAGCCTTTTTCTTACAACTGCTAAAGCATTTAACGATAAGCCATCTTTAGATGTCTTTCGTTGGTTTATAAATAATCTAATTTTTATTTCTAGGGATACTTCACCGTTATTGTCGCAGGCATACAAATTACAAAAAAATACTGAATCTAAAATGAGATTATTAAATTTCTTAAAAGCAGCTGATTTGAATATTACTGATTTCGAAGTGGTTGAAACTAATCTTTCTATTCCCGAAGAATTGCGTCCCATATTAAAAACAAACAGAAGTTTTAAAGATTACAACATGATTATCAGGCATAAAATGTATGATGGTAAAGATGAAGAAGGACAGTTTTCATTGACATTGGAAGCAGAATCTGATGGTACGAAGAAATTAATTGCACTAGCAATTATATTGGCTTTATTCCGCAATTCTACAATTCTAATTGATGAGTTTGATGATTCTTTCCACGTTGAACTATCTAAAGCGATTATTGAAGTTTTTAATTCTGATGAGAGTAATAATCAATTTATTCTAACTAGTCATGAACTATCTTTAATGGATAGTGGTTTTAAAAAAGAACAAATATACTTTACTGAAAAAGCAAATAGAAGTACGACTGAGTTGTATTCTGTTTATGATTTTAAATCTGAAGAGAATAGACAGGATTATTCTTATGTTAAACGTTACCAAAAAGGTTTATTTGGGGCTATCCCTGAGATTTTAGTCGGTAAGTTAAAGCAATCCTTGGAGGAATAGCTATAAATGGCAAGAAGAGAACAACAAAAGAAAGCAAATCCCAAACAGATACACGTTTATTGCGAAGGTGAAAGTGAAAAGATATATTTGGAAACTCTTAGAAACTTAGTTGGGATAAAACAGCGTCTAAAGTTAGTGGTAAGATCTGAAAGAAAACAAGGAATAGACTTGTATAATCATGTTAGAAGTATATATAAGCAACACAAGTTTAAAGTCTCGCCAGTAGAAATTGTCATAATCGTAGACAAAGATGATAAGACTACAGAAGAATTGACAAAATTGAAAAACGAATGCTTGAGAAGTGGGTATTTATTAATCTACTCTAATGTTTGTTTTGAATTGTGGTTGCTACTACATTTTGAAAAAGTAACTTTTTTTACTACTAGAGGAAATCTTAATTCCAGTCTATCAAGTAAACTAGGAAAAAGTTATAAAAAAACTGATAAAAGGTTCTTCGAACAAGTAGTAAAAAAATATGAAGTTGCTCTGAAAAACTCTGAAAGAATGGAAGACGGTATTCCAGAATTTAATAAGAATCCATATACCAATATGAAAGAATTATTAAATAATTATTTCAATGTATAACTAGAATAGTTATATATTATGAAACTCACATATTAGGCAATAAAAAAGTTCCTAGAAGATGAGCTAGGAACGAGACGATATACTGATGTAGCGTATCTTCAGTATATCGTTTTTTTATTTCATGTAAACGGAACAAATGTTTAATTTAGAATAAAAAAGTGTAGAGCGAGTGTAGAAACAGTGTAGACCAAGTGAAGATTTTCCGTGCTATTATGGTATTGTAGCAAAGGTAAGTTAGGTTAGTCGCTTTATAGACTATGAGAGTTAAAACTTACAATGCATATTTTAATTGTCATAATTATTAAGTCAGTCTATCCAGGCTGGCTTTTATTTTGCTTTGAAAGGAGATGAGTAGCATGA
>DVIZ01000136.1 GCA_018710905.1 Candidatus Scybalomonas excrementigallinarum
ACTAAGTTGCCGGACATCTTCTATATATTCCATCCATTCTAATAATTCTTCCATAAACAAAACCTCCTTTTTTTCCTATTATATCAAAAAAAAGGTTTGTTCACAAAATGTTCATTCATGCGTTTTGCCTGTTAAATTCCAATTTTATTTCTGAATGTACTCAATAAATTGAAAATTTTTTAATCGACATCTTGTTTCTGAATAATGAAAAATGATTCCACTTTCTAAATAATAATAACTTTGTAATAAAACAACTTCCTTATCTTCTCCAATATCTAATTGAATCTTGTCCTCTCTTGTAATTGGAGAAATACTAATTTTCCGTTTGATAATACTAGATTGAATTCCCTCATTCTTTAAATATTTTTGAATAGAACCTTTACAGATTTCTGCCGTTAACTTTGGAACAATTTCTTTCAAATAATAATCTTTTCTTAATGCGATTCTTTTTCCACTAATTTTCTCAATGCGTTCAACTCGATAAACTTCTTTCGTATCATCAATTTGAAACTCTCGCATCATTTTCTCATTATCTACTAATATACTAATATCTTCGACTAACTTTTCTTTTTCCACCCCATCTTGGCTATATAATTCTAAATACGAAAACATTTTCGCATTAGCACTTTCTTTTTCCTCTGGGAACCGCTCTAATACAACGGACTCCTTCCCACGACTTTTTAAAATATAATTATTTTGCTCTAGCAATGTCATTGCCTTTCGAATGGTATCTCTTGATGTATCAAAAGTTTCTGTCATCTTACCTTCCGATGGTAAAGAATCCCCTGGGCTAAGCTTTCCACTTTCAATCATCTCCACATACTTCTGATAGATTGCTTTATATTTACTTTGCATACGATATTCACCTCATTAACTCCAAAACCTTTTATCCTTATATACTGCCCTTCTAAAACAATATTCTTGCTTATATAAGAATCTGACTTTTCCCCTATCTTTTCTAAAAACTCACATTAAAACAAAAACATCGTTTTCCTCTATTTTTACTATAACATAAAAAAACTATGCTTACCATGAAGAAAAGGCCTATAAGTGTCATTCACTTATAAGCCTTTTCTTTTTTCATAGCAAGGCAACAAGTCAAATAGCATATTTAGAAAATTAAAAACGGAGTTTTAAACGTTTCTAAAAGAAGATATTTGACAACACCTAAGAATATATAAAGTTTTAAAACATATTTCTCACCGTTTTAAAGAAAGTACGTTATGATTCTTCTGTTATTTCTTCCTCTGGAGTTAAAACATATTCTTCAATAAATTCCCATATTTCGTCCCTTCCTTGTTTTGTAAGGGCGGAATATGGAAAAATTGGCGTTCCTTCTACAAGATTTAATCCTGTACGAATAGCTTTTACGTGTTTTTGTACTTGACTACGTTTTAATTTATCTAATTTTGTTGCGATAATCACTGGGTTAAATCCATTGTTTACGATCCAATCATACATCAGTTTATCATTAGCCGATGGATCATGTCGAATATCTACAAGTAAAAATACAATGCGAAGCTGCTTTGATGTGTGTAAATATCGCTCAATTAATTTTCCCCATTTTGCCTGCATCTCTTTTGATACTTTTGCATATCCATACCCTGGAAGATCGACAAAATAAAGCAATTCATTAATATTATAATAGTTAATTGTCTGTGTTTTTCCTGGTTGCTGAGAAGTTCTAGCATACGCCTTACGATTCATAAGCCCGTTGATCAAAGAAGACTTCCCAACATTTGACTTTCCTGCAAAAGCGATCTCAGGCATGGAATTGTCTGGGAGTTTACTTGTGATTCCACAAACCGTTTCCAAATTTACTTTTGTTACATTCATATTTTTTTCTCCTACTTTTCGTCTTTTACAAGAGCATGCTCTAAGACATCTTCCATTGTTGTAGCATACGTAATCGTTAAACCACTTGTAATTTCTTTATCAATATCTGCAACATTTTTCTTATTTTTCACTGGAACAATCACTTCTTTCACTCCAACGACTTTTGCTGCAAGAATTTTTTCTTTTAATCCACCGATTGGGAGAACTCTACCACGAAGTGTAATTTCTCCTGTCATGGCAATATCACCACGAACTTTCTTTCCGGTAATGGCAGAAAGAATCGCTGTTGCCATTGTAATACCAGCAGATGGACCATCTTTTGGAACTGCTCCTTCTGGAATGTGAATATGAATATCATGTTTTTCGAAATAATCATCTTCAATTCCATATTGATTTGCCACAGAACGAATATAACTAATTCCTGTGCGAGCGGATTCTTTCATCACATCTCCAAGGTTACCAGTTAATTCAAACTTACCTTTTCCTGCCATAATATTGACTTCAACACTCAAAGTATCTCCACCAACACTTGTCCAAGCAAGCCCTCTTACAATTCCTGTCTTTGGTGTTAAGTCTTCATCTTCTTTTGAGAAAATCTCTGTTCCAAGGAACTTAGATACGTTGCTTTCTAATACTTTTAGATGAGTCTTATTGCCTTCCATAATCATGCGTGCTGCTTTTCTACAGATCTGACCGATCTTTCTTTCTAGATTACGCACTCCTGCTTCTCTTGTATAAGAAGAAATCACCTTACGAATTGCCTTATCCGTAATGATAAGTTGTTCTTTTGTTAAGCCATTTTTCTTTAACTGTTTTTCCACTAAATAACGTTTTGCAATATGGAATTTTTCATTTTCTGTATAACTAGATACTTCAATGACTTCCATACGATCAAGAAGTGGTCTTGGAATTGTGGATAAGTCATTCGCTGTTGCTACAAACAATACTTCACTTAAATCAATTGGCACTTCTAAATAGTGATCCATAAATGTGACATTTTGTTCTCCATCAAGAACTTCTAATAAAGCAGATGCGGTATCTCCTTTATAGTCACTGCTCACTTTATCAATTTCATCAAGAAGCATTAAAGGATTTTTCACTCCTGCTTGTTTAATACCAGTTGCAATACGCCCTGGCATAGCACCTACATATGTTTTTCTATGTCCACGAATTTCTGCTTCATCGCGAATTCCACCTAAGGAAATACGAACATAATGTTTATTTACCGCCCTTGCAATAGAACGAGCGATAGAAGTCTTTCCTGTTCCCGGAGGCCCTGCTAAACAAATGATTGGAGCTTCTCCTTTTTCTGTTAATGAGCGAACAGCCAAAAATTCAATAATTCTTTCTTTTACTTTTTCAAGTCCATAATGATCTTCTTCTAAAATCTTGCTTGCGGATTTAATATCATTATTATCTTCAGAACAATGATTCCAAGGCATTTCTAACATGGTTTCGATATAATTACGGCTCACATAACTTTCTGCTGACATTCCACCAGAATTTTTAAAACGGCTGATCTCTTTTCGAATCTTTTCTTTCACTTCTTCGGAAGCATCTAACTTCTCAACCTTTTCTTCAAATTCATCGGCTTCCGCTTCGCTTCCTTCTCCTAATTCTTCACGAATTACTTTCATCTGTTCACGAAGAATGTAGTCTTTTTGGTTTTTATCCACTTTTTCTTTGATCTTTTCTTGAATTTCTTTCCGAATTTGATAGATTTCAATTTCTTCTGCAAGCGTAACAAGAAGTTTTTCTCCTCGTTCAATAATCTCATCTTCCTCTAAGATCACTTGTTTTTGTTTTACATTAATTGGAAGCTGTGTTGCAATCTCAAAAATAAGTTCTTCGAGATCTTGAATTTCTAAAATTTGTCCAACAACGTTTCTCGTTGCCTTATTGCTATCAAATCCATAGGCTTGAATGATGTCTTTTAATGAGCGTACCATCGCCTCTTTTGTATGCTCATCATCAATTTCGCCTGCTTCTAGGACGGTGTCTGCTTGCTCTACTTCTACATATAGATATGGCTCTTCTTCTAGAAGTTCTACTAATCTTGCACGATTTTCTCCTTCTACGAGAACACGAATTACATTTCCCGGAAGTTTAATAATTTGTTTGATTTTTGCTACAACTCCAAGACTATAAATATCTTCTCTCTTTGGATCTTCGATTGAATCATCCATCTGCGCAGATAAAAATACTAGCTGTTCTCCTTTCATTGCATTCTCTACTGCCTGTACCGATTTTTCTCTTGATACATCAAAATGAACAACAGTTTTTGGAAAAACAACTGTTCCACGCAATGCTATCATAGGCATTTTAAGTGTTTCCATCATTTTTTCCTCCATGTCTTTTCCTTTTTATTCCTTTCCAAAAAAGCAGTCGAATCAAAAAAACTTATTCTTTCTGACTTCGACTGCTCTCCTATCTTATCTTCTAAGCAATTTCTCCATTGTTTTTAGAAGCTCTTTTTCTAGCAAGCCCTTTTTTTGGCTGTGCTTTTTCTCCGTAAGTGATCCTAGGTTCTTCTTGATCTTCTACCATTTCTTTTGTGACAACACAAGATTCGATTGTATCATCTGATGGCACTCGATACATTAAGTCCATAATAATGGATTCCATAATGGCACGAAGCCCTCTTGCTCCTGTATTGCGTTCAATGGCCTTTCTTGCAATGGCACGAAGTGCCTCTTCTTCAAATTCTAACTGCACGCCATCTAATTCGAATAATCGTTTATACTGTCTTACAAGAGCACTCTTTGGTTCTGATAAAATTCGAACAAGCGCCTCTTCATCTAATAAATCAAGGGAAACTGTTACAGGCACACGACCGATAAACTCTGGAATCATTCCAAATTTTACAAAATCAGAAGGTAATGCCTGACGAAGCAATTCTCCCACATTTTTCTTTTCCTTTTTCACAACATCCGCTGTGAATCCGATTTCTTTCTTACCAGTTCTATTTTCAATGACTTTTTCAAGTCCATCAAAAGCACCACCACAAATAAATAAAATATTTGTTGTATCGATCTGAATAAATTCTTGGTGTGGATGTTTTCTGCCACCTTGTGGTGGAACAGATGCTACTGTTCCTTCTAAAATTTTTAATAACGCCTGTTGAACACCTTCACCAGATACATCACGAGTAATGGATGTATTTTCAGACTTACGAGTAATCTTATCAATTTCATCAATATAGATGATACCATATTCTGCGCGTTCAATATCATAATCCGCCGCTTGAATTAATTTTAAAAGAATATTTTCTACATCTTCTCCAACATATCCTGCTTCTGTAAGAGCAGTTGCATCTGCAATTGCGAATGGTACATTTAAAAGTTTGGCAAGAGTTTGTGCTAATAATGTTTTTCCAGAACCCGTTGGTCCTAACATTAAAATATTACTTTTTTGCAACTCTACATCTAGATCTTTATCCGCCATAATTCTTTTATAATGATTATATACAGCTACAGATAAAACTTTTTTCGCATCATCTTGACCAATAACATATTGATCTAAGAAATTTTTGATTTCAATTGGTTTTAATAAATTGATCTCATTACTTGCTTCTTCTATTCCATCAAATTCATCTTCAATAATCTCTGTACACACCTCTACACATTCATCACAGATATATACATTCGGACCTGCAATTAACTTGCGCACTTGATCTTGTGTTTTATTACAAAAAGAACATCGAAGAACTTTTCTCTCATCAATGCGACCTGCCATTTTCTTACCTCATTCTTTCTTATCATCTAGTGGTTTGCGATGACACTATCAATAATACCATAAGTTGCAGCTTCTGTTGCACTCATATAATGGTCTCTTTCTGTATCTCTTTCGATTACTTCAAGAGGTTGCCCTGTATTAGCACTTAAAATCTCGTTTAATTTACGACGAGTTTCAATAATTCTATCCGCTACAATTTTAATATCTGTCGCCTGACCTTGTGCACCACCAGATGGCTGGTGAATCATAATTTCAGAATTTGGAAGTGCAAAACGTTTTCCTTTCGCACCACTAGAAAGTAAAAATGCTCCCATACTAGCGGCCATACCCATACAAATAGTGGATACATCACATTTGATATAATTCATTGTATCATAAATTGCCATACCAGCTGTTACAGAACCACCTGGACTATTAATATATAAAGAAATATCTTTATTTGGATCTTCTGCCTCTAAAAATAAAAGCTGAGCAACAATTAAATTTGCTGACACTTCATTCACTTCTTCTCCTAAGAAGATAATTCTATCTTTTAAAAGTCTTGAATAAATGTCATAGCTTCTCTCTCCACGACTTGTCTGTTCAATGACATAAGGTACTAAACTCATTGTAATTCCTCCCGTCTTCTTTCAATATAGACAGAGGGATGCTGCACCCGCAACATCCCCTCCGTTTTCTCGTCTCTCTTATTCTTCTACTGCTGCATCTGTTACAAATGTAACTGCTTTTTGAACAGCGATATCTTTCATCATCTGCTGTTTTTCGTTTTCACCGATAAAGGATTTTACCTGATCTGCTTCCATTTGATACATCTGAGCCATTTTTGCGATTTCTTCATCAAATTCTGCTTCTGTAGCTTCAATATTTTCAGCTGCTACTACTGCTTCTAATACAAGTCTTGTTTGAATACGTTTTAAAGCCTGTGGTTTCATCTGCTCTAAGAATGTTTCTTGATTTAAGCCTGTAAACTGGAAGTACTGTTCAATCTGTAATCCTTGATAGCTTAATCTTTGAGCAAATTCATCTGCCATTTGAGCCTGCTGTGTTGCTAACATTGCATCTGGAATTTCCATTGTTGCATTTGCTACAATTGTTTCTACAACTTTATCTTCTTTTGCAGCTTTTGCTTCTGCTTCTTTTTTCTCTAAAAGTTTTGCTTTAATGTCTTCTTTATATGCGTCTAATGAATCGAACTCGGAAACATCTTGAGCGAATTCGTCATTGATTTCTGGTAATTCTTTCTTTGTAATGCTATTTACTTTTACATGGAATACTGCTGGTTTTCCAGCTAATTCTTCTGCATGGTATTCTGCTGGGAATGTTACATTTACATCAAATTCATCACCAATATTGTGTCCGATGATCTGTTCTTCGAAGTTATCAATAAATGTATGAGAACCAATTACTAATGGTTGGCCTACTGCTGTACCACCTTCGAAAGCAACACCATCAATGCTTCCAGCGTAGTCGATGTTTACTGTATCGCCATCTTCTACTGCTCTATCTTCTACTGTTACCATTCTAGAGTTTTGATCCTGAACTTTTTTAAGTTCTGCATCGATGTCTTCGTCTGTTACTTCAACTGTTGCTTTTTCAACTTTGATTCCTTTATATTCACCTAATGTAACTTCTGGTTTTACAGCAACTGTTGCTGTGAAGATGAAGTTTTTACCTTTTTCCATTTGAACAACATCGATTTCTGGTCTAGAAACGATATCTAATGTACATTCTTCGCTATCTGTAGCATCTGCATATGCATTTGGCATAACAATATTTGCTGCTTCTTCATAGAACATTTCTGGACCGTATGCTTTTAATAAGTAAGCATATGGAACTTTTCCTTTACGGAATCCAGGAATGGAAATCTTACCTTTCTGATTGTTGTAAGCTTTTTGCATTGCTGCTTCAAACTCTTCAGCTGGCACTTCAATTGTAAGTTTAGCCATATTTTTTTCTAAATTTTCAATCTGTAAACTCATTTCAAAATTTCCTCCTTGGGCTTTTCAACTATTTCTTTATATAAAAGATGCCATATCTTTTTGTAAACAAGACACTCTTTATCATATGTCATGCTCTAGAGCATATAAATAGCCCTATTCCACGCATTATTTGATTATAGCATACACCTTTTGCGCTGTCTATGAAAATTTTCTAAACTTTTACAGTGTAGCCTAACAAGCTAATACGATATCTTCATTTCTTGGATTTCCAATTTTATTATAATGCCGAGAAGTCTTTTCTACACCAGAAGGAGCAATCCTCCTACCATAGATTGTACGTTTTCGAAAAATATGATATTATAATTTCAGAAAGTGAGGTGAAGTTACCATGGATTTCACATCCAACCAATCAAGCAAACATCAAAACAAAAAAAATCCCTCAAATCCAAAAAAAATAGAAAAAATTGATCTAAAACAACAAACAAAACATTCTATTGTTGAATATATAAAATCTTTTGATCTTTCTATCTCTTCTAAATTGCCTCGAGAAGAAGAATTGGCCAAAATGCTAGGCGTAAGCCGCATTACTTTAAGAAGTGTACTTGATGACTTAGCAGCCGATGGTATGATTTTTCGCATCCATGGAAAAGGTACTTTTATTAATCCCCAATTTTTCACAATGAAAGCTAGTTTCAATCCCGTCATTCATTTTTTTGATATGATCCGTAATAGTGGCTACACTCCTTCTGTCAAACTGCTCTCTTCCCTTATTGAACCTGCTCCTCATGAAGTGAGCAAAAAACTTAACTTATCACCGGAAGAACAAGTTTTTGCATTAGAAAAGATATTTCTTGCTGATAATAAACTTTGCGCCTTTACAAAAGACTATATTCCAATGAAATATTTGCAAGATGTGGATCTAAAGGAAGCCAATAATTTTCATTATTCTCTTTTTTATTTTCTTTATGAAGCAACAGGGAGAAAAATCACTTGGGATCAAGTAGAGTTAAATGCAGTTTCTTTACAAGAAGTCCCTATCCTTCAAAAATTAAAAAAAGAATTTCCATCGAATACCTCTGGCTATCTTTTATTAAAAGGGATTAACTATGATGAAAATAATGAAGCTTGTCTTTATGCAACAGAGTATATTGATACTACAGTTTTAAAATTTAACCAAATTAGAAAACGTATTTTTGACTTTCCATAAAGAATCAAATACCATTCTTTATAAGATAGAAAATAAAATTTCCTACATCATAAGAAATGGCTGTCACTTAGTTACATTCTTTTAACTAGGCGACAGCCAAATCTTTTTATTTCATTCTTTTTATCGTTTCTATTATCCTTTTATGGTTGCCACTTCGAATAAGCATAAGTCATACTGATAATACTAATAACTAACAAAATATTTCCAATATTTATCATAGAACTCGTCGTTGCTAAACACGCCATAAAAGAACCAATTCCCATAATAATCGTTCCAATTAAGGCACACCATTTATATTTTGCCATTTTCCTCAACTCCTTTTTTATCACACTTCTACTATTTTTTGTTTTGTTGCTACCATTAAGACTGTATAAATAACTCCACCTAAAATCATTCCATTTAAAGAAGGTAAGCCAACTGGTACTAAAACAACGATAATAGCAGAAACGATCCATGAAATCCAAGGAATGATATTCCAATCTTTAAACTTCGCCTTTTCAAATTCCGCATATGTTCCACGATGAATAAAGAAATAATCGGATAAAATAATACCTGCCAATGGTGGTACAATCGTTCCTAATATGTCTAAGAACTGGAATAAGAAACTTACTTCATATGGTTTTAATAAAGTTCCTAATGCGGAAAGAACTAATAAAATAACCATCATTTTTTCTCTCTTCATCCGAAAAGAGTTTGATAAGTTCATTGATGTAGAATAAAGATTTGCTGCATTTGTTGTAAAAATATTTGTTGTCATTAAAATAATGCTTGGAAAAACCAATCCAAATTCTAATAATACAACGGTTAAATCACTATTATTCAAAGCAATCGCTGCTACTGCTCCACAAACAATCATAAGAATATTTCCGCCGAATAACCCTGTGAGTGCAGAAGCAGTTGCTTGTTTTGGACTTTTTGCATAGCGCATAATATCTGCAATACAAGTGGAAGTAGATAAAATCCACTGCCCAATTACTGCTGTAATTCCGGCAAAAATTGTCATTGTTTCTGCTGGCTGATATTGCAATAAAGCTCCTATTCCTCCAATCGTATCTACAGAACGAATGGCTGTTGCGATTGATAAGAAAATAATCGCCGGAATCGCTACATATCCTAAAATTGTAAGGGCATTAAAACCTAGCATAGCAAAAATCCCCATAACAATCGCACTCAATGCCATAGCAATTCCTTCACCAATTCCATTGAGATTAAAAATTTGTGCAATAAAATGTCCATAGGTTGCTGCCTGAATCGTATACCATCCAAGATTAACAATTGGAACGAAGATCGATGCAATCTTAGATCCCTTTACTCCAAAACTATAACGACTCATTAAAGCAAATGTAAGTCCTGTTTTGCAAGCAATCACACTAATAGATACTGCAATAATGGATAAAAATACATTTCCAACAATCATAGCCAATAGTAATTGTTTAAAGTTCAGTCCTGCTGCCAGTCCTCCACCTGCCATCATACTTGTGATAACAAAAACATACCCCGTCCATACAATGGTCAAATTGAAGTAAGATCTTCTTTGATCTTTTGGAACGCTACTTCTTGAAAACTCACTATCAACTTCTACTTGTAATTCATCTCCCATAAGAATACCTCCCTAATACTCATCTTACTTTTATTCTTTTTACTGTATTACTTTGAGCCTTTATATGATTTCACTATTTTTTCCAATAATCTCGATGAACTTGTGCGATTTCTTCTACTAATTCAGGAAAAGGCCCTATTACTTCAATTTTCTTTTGTCCTCTTTTAAAGACTTCTCTACATGTTAGGGAAAATGTTGGATTTTGCGGATCATCCCCTGTAAGCTCTAAAAGATCCACTTCTGACATTCCATAAACAACTCTTCCTATATTTCCCCAATAAATAGCCCCAGAGCACATAGCACATGGCTCTGCTGTTGTATATAGTGTACAGTTCCATAAAAATTCTTTATCATAGAGAACAGATGCTCTTTCTACCACTTGTGTTTCTGCATGACCAGTGCATTTTTTATCTGTAATCTCTACATTTTCTTGTTCCAACAAAATATTTCCTTCTTGATCCACTAAAATAGCACCAAACGGTGTATTCCCATGTTCTCTTGAACGTTTTGATACTTCAATTGCTTTTTTTAAATAATATTCGTGACTCTTATAAGACATGACTCTCACACTAAAACATTTCTTATTTTTCAAACAGAGAAAAGCATATTTTGCCTTCCCATAAATAAAATTTGTTTTAGAAACCTCCTTTCTTTTCCTCATGATTTTCTCATCTATTTGTTGTTGAAAGATGAAAAATTTTCCCAAGCGCAAACAAAGGTAATACCTTATATCTTTGTTATTAATAACTTTAACATATTTTGGTTATAATGTAAATATATCTTTGAATTATACATTTTTTTTGTTACTATTGTACAAATTATCTCTTTTATTTGAGTAAAAACGATGAGAAACACGCTGCGAGAACTTCTCATATTTACAGATAGTCAACCTAGGCGAGCCTAAATGCTCTCCTACGGCTTGTTGTCTTTGCAGAAAATAAATAGAGCTATTACATTAAGATTCAGTCCTAATACTGATACAACAAATTATAATCTCTTTAACTATAATTCGTCATATCGAACATGTAACTTTTACTCAATATAATAGCTCTATTTTTTATTTATTAATTTAATATCTGATTAATAATGCAAAGCATACTTTGCGAACTTGATTTTCATATTATTGATTCATTTCTAATACATAAGCATACGCTTTATCAATCGCTCTTGCAACTGCTTTTGAAGAGATAGTTGCACCTGAAATTGCATCTATTTCTGTTCCAGTTGTTGGTTTTGCTTCCTCATTTGCTTTGACATTTCCTGCCTGTTCTAAACAGTTTTCTACAAGATTTACAAAACCACCAATATAGATACTAACACCTGCTACGGTATCTGTTTTTCCTTGTTCATTCATTCCGACACCATCAACAGACTGATTTTTTATAACTGCTTCTGAAAGTGCTTTTGCTTGTTCTGTCCATGTGAGTCCATCTTCTGTCATCACATATTGACCATCATCCGCTAATTTACTTTTCTTTGTGCCATCTTCTTTAATACAGTCCCAGTTCACATTGGTAATCTTACCATCTTTGATTGTCATTGTCACTTGTTCCACAAATCCATTGTCATCCGCAGTATCTGCTTTTGCAATGTATTCTCCATCTTTTAATGTGACTTTTTCACTAGCGTCAGCTTGTTCTAAACACTGTTCTAAAAGATTAGCAAATCCACCAATATAAATACTAACACCTGCCACGGTATCTGTTTTTCCTTGTTCATTCATTCCAATAGAAGCCATGGATTGATTTTCAATAATTGTTTTTGCCAATGCATCGGCTTGTTCTGTCCATGTAAGCCCATCTTCTGTCATCACATATTGACCGTCGTCAGCTAATTTTCTCTTTGTTGTTCCATCTTCTTTTACACAGTCCCAAATAACAGAAGTGATTTTTCCATTGGCTACTTTTATCTCTACTTGTTCTACAAAACCATTATCATCTGCTTCTTGTGCCTTAGCAAGATAGGTTCCGTCTTTTAATTTCTTATCTGCAATGGCATCTTCTTTTGTACCGCCAGTTACAGAACTTTCCACACCTTCCATATAAACAGGTGTTGCCATTCCTTTAAACTGTTCTAAAAATTCTTTTTTCGTTACATTAGAACCGATTCCCTCTGTTTCTTGGTTCTCCCCTACATGAACACCGAGAGTCTGTTTTCCATCTGCAGATAACGCCACATCTACAAGCATCTCGCCACCGTATCCATTTTCTTTTACTGTAAGAACATAGCCTGTAATTTTACCGCTCTTATCTGTTACTTTCCCAATACTTTGAATACTATCCGTTTGTGCTACCTGCATATCTTCTACATTGCCTTCTAACTGAATCCCATGATAAACTTCTTCCTCAGTTTTCATCGTGCTTTTCAATCCAAATGCTGCCGTAAAAGCAACCGCTGATACTAATGTAATTCCCACCAAGCCTCTTACATGTTCTTTGTGCATATAATTTATTTTCTCCTCTAACTCTTTCTTAAGATTTTTGATTTTTGATTGTTAATATTATCACAATGTTATTTTACTGTATAGGGGTATTTTTTGTCAAGGACTTCTTTTTCATTTGTTATAAACTACCAGATTTCTATTTCTCCCCAAAAAACAAATCATAAATTTCTGTTATCTATCCTATATTGAAACCTCCAAAAATTCTAATTGTTCACTATGATACATTACAATTATAACATTATATTTATGGGATACTCTCAATTGAAACGCTTTTTTTAGAACAAAGTGTGCGTTGCATACTCATCTCAACTTTCGGTCACTCCTAGCAACGTACACTTTGCCGCGCGCGAGCAGTTTGCGAAGAATTTCCTATAGAACAAAAAGGCTGCTACACAATTTGCTTCACTATGAGCGATTTGTGCAACAGCCTTTATTTTCTTTTTGTCTACAACAATTCTTTTCGTCTGTGATAATCTAACTGTTGTAAAACATCGTTTTGTCTAAGCCATGGAGAAAACGAACTAGAAATTCCCTTTTCCAGCCATAGCCTCTTCTTGTTTTTTAATCATTTTACGAACCATTTCTCCGCCGATAGAACCAGCCTGAGCAGATGTTAAATCTCCGTTATAACCCTGTTTTAAGTTAACACCTAATTCAGATGCAACTTCCATTTTAAATTTGTTCATAGCTTCTTTTGCCTGTGGTACTTCTACTCTGTTTCTTCCGCTGTTATTATTGTTTGACATAACTGTCACCTCCGAATAAGTTTTATTTGATAAACCGTAATTGATTTACCGTGGTCTTAGTATGTGCAGATGTCAAAAACTTATAACTGGAAATTAATAGTAATAAATATCCCCATCTTGTAATCTTAAATGCTTTTTCGAACCTTGAACAACTTGGACTTCATCTCCATATTGAATATCATATTCACATTTTACCGTATGCTCATCAATAAACTCCGTATCGATTCGTTTTCCATTAATATAAATGTCGGTAAAGTCCGTATATTCATCTCCTGTAATGGTAATCGTCCCATCATCATTCTTTATCACATCAGAAATCGTAAGTGGCAATGTTCCCATTTGTAAATCAGTCACTTGGAAAGGATTTGTTTGTCCTAAAATATAACTATTTCCATAGAGCATATCATACTCTAATAATTTCATATTATTGATATATCCTTTTTTGCTCTTTTGTCTTTCATAATATTGATGATATCTTGACATAACACCACTTTGTAATCCCATACGATCAAAAATACGAGAGACTAACTGATAAGCTTGAATGTCTTCATCTTTCTTTTCCATATCAAAATTGCTCCAAAGAACATACTCCGTTTCAAAAGTAGAACCATTTTCTAATTCTTCATCCGAAAATCCAAGGCTTGGTAAATGGTCCCCATAAATCGCTAAAATAACATCCTCTGGATACTCAGAAAGTGTATCTGTTAACTCTTTTAAAAATTGATCCATCTCATTGATCTCATTTACATAATAAGTGAGCTTATTGGCTCTTTCTTCATCTTCCATTCCAGAGATTGTAATTTTTGGATCTTCAATAAATTCCGTTACATCCGTTGGATATTCTCCATGTCCTTGTACCGATACGGTAAAAATAAAGTCTTTTTTCTTTGTGCTATCCAACGCCTTTACAATTTCTTTTGTCAATATTTTATCTTTCACCCAACCATTTGGTGTCGGTTCTCGATCGTTCATAAACTCATAGCTTGTAAACGTATCAAATCCTAAATGAGAATAAATAAAATCTCGATCATAGAAAGTAGCACGGTTGTTATGAATCGCATGGGTGCTATATCCTTGTTTTTTCAAAATATAATTGACTGTTTCAAATGTCTTATTTTTATTTTGTACTAAACTCTTATATGGATATTCCCCTGCTCCAAAGAAATCACGATTCATCTGTGAAAGCACTTCAAACTCCGTATTAATCGTTCCTGCTCCATAAGTTGGAACTTTAAAATATCCTGATGTATAGTTCTCTTTTAAATAATTAAAATACGGAAGTGGATTTTCACTAAATGTTAAATTCTTCATATGATTCACATCAAAAAATGACTCTAATTGAAGAATGATGACATTTGGCTTTTTCTTTGCATCTGTTTCTTCTACCGTGTCGATCTGCTTTTCAATCCCCTTCATCGTTTTTTGACTATAAGATAACGGTTTTGAAATTCCATTGTCCACTAATGTCACAGCAAAACAATATGGCACTCCATAAGTCTTATAACTTAAATTCAAGTCTGCAAAACGCTCTACTAAGCGTCCTGTTTTAATTCCAATCTGATAACAGCCTGTAAAACATAAAATAATAATTGCCATACTCAGTAAATTCTTTTTAAAACTTCTTTTTCCTTCATAAGGCGGAACTTTAAAAAATAATAAAATTAAAACCGCCGCTATTAAAGCAATAATTAAAAATGTTGTAATAATTTTTACTTGTGACATATAATTATTCATGACATCAAGCCCTGTCTTTGCAAGTTGAACATCTACAAATGTAAACGGCGTATTCCGATATCCTAGAATGACGCCGTTGGTAATGCCAATTGCTCCCCATAAGGTAATAACAATCAAATAGTAGAAAATTCTTCTTTTAAAGAATATTGCAAAAGACCAAGTTAAGAAGATAATGAATACATCAAAGGAAAATGCAAATGGATGTTCCACTGCAAAACGAAGCCCAAGTAAAAGTGAACCTCTGCCACATGCTTCACAAAGAAGCACTAAAAACAATGACATAATCAACCCTATCAAATATACATGATGTTGAATTTTTTGAATAAATTGTCTCACTCTTCCTTACCTCGTTTCGTTTCATGCTTTTTTATTTTGTTTCTTAACACTATGATATCCCATTTTTCTTACCATAGTTTGCCCAATTTTAGACAATCTCATTTATGTGAGAATAAATGAATGACCACCTATAAAAAAGTGATAAAAACAATTTTCGACAGATTGTCTCTCGTAGATTATACTCCTATTTACATCATTTTTACACTATTTTTACAAAAAAAATTC
>DVIZ01000137.1 GCA_018710905.1 Candidatus Scybalomonas excrementigallinarum
TCACTTTCTATTTCTTTTATTTCTCCACCATTCATACGATGAATAAAATAATTGTCCAAATAGTCTTTCATATTGGCTAATACAAGCTCTCTCTTTTCCTCCATACCAAAAGAAGTTTCTAATAGCAAAGATACTGCCATTGTAAATCCTGTATATGTAATCGTCATCATAACCTGTTCTATTCCCGCTTGATTTAACAACTCATAGAGAGTTCCTGCCGTTCCTATCACCCCGCATAGCATAAACAATTGCCAATTCATTCGGTTCCACGTCATAAGAGATAATCCACATAACTTTTGCTTGTCCATATTTTTATCCACAAACGCGTCCACATTTTGGATATTCATGTTGAGCTTAAAACTATTTTCAAACTTTGTCTTCAGATTCTTTAATCCCTTTTTTGTTGTCATCCCCATGTTCTCAGAGGCAGTTACCATTTTTTTATAATAAGTTCCAAGAATTATTTTTTGTATCACTCCAAGAAGTAAAATCCCTGTCATTGCGTAAATAAAAATATTTTGATGAAATAATTGTGTTATCATTAAAACTTTCTCCCTTCTATACGGTTCTATCTTATTTTTAAAATTTTGATACGATAAGAAACACGCTTTGCGAATTTCTTACGTTGGCATAACGCAATCTGTTTTGCTTAACTGCTTGTACAAATCTTGTTTCCTTTTTCACTATATCCTGTTTTTATCCAAAGGGGAAGTCCAATTCCTTCTCTAATTTCAGTCATTTTATCGGCATTTTTTCAATAAAAAAACAGGAAGATATCTTCCTCGACATCATTCCTGTTCCTTCGTATTTTTTCTTTTACGCTTCCATTTCTTTTACCATCTGGCGAACTAATTTCACCGTATGTTCAATGGCTTTTGCTTCAAATTCATCATAATCCACTTCTGCACTATGATCGGCTTTATCTGAAATCGCACGGATAATCACAAATGGAAGGTGGTTGAGCCATGCCACTTGTGCCATAGAAGCTCCTTCCATTTCTGTACAAAGCCCGTTAAAGTTTTCTACAATGGCATTTTTTACTTCATCATTGCTAATGAACTGATCGCCACTTACAACTCTTCCTGTAAATACACTAATATCTTTATTTACTTCTTCACATACTTTTTTTGCAAGAGCAACCATCGCTTCATCCGCTACAAAAGTAGAAGTTTCCATTCTTGGGATTTCTCCTTTTTTATAACCAAACACAGTTGCATCAAAATCATGTTGCATAGCATCTGTGGAAATAACGATGTCACCAATATTAATATCATTACATAAAGAACCCGCGATTCCTGTATTTAATACACAATCCACTTGAAACTGGGTTGCTAAAATCTGAGCACAAACCGCCATATTAACTTTACCAATTCCACTTCTTACAAGAACAACTTCTTTTCCAGAAAGAATCCCTTCACAAAAAGTCATGCTGGCAACTTCTGTTTCTTTTACTTGTTCCATTTCATTTCTAAGAGCTAAGATCTCTTCATCCATGGCTCCAATAATACCGATTTTCTTCATTGTTTTCTCCTTTATCATAAGAATCTTATGCTTTTATTTGCAAATATAGTAAGGGAAGTGATCGGTGTTATCATAACAAATAATTTTTTATTATTCAAGATTTCGGCTTTTCCAAAAGATACAAATGGTTATTTTCCCCATTTCATGTTATAATTTTCTAAAAACAATAGAACGAATGGAGAAGAATGATGGAAACACTCTCATTGAAAAAGGGGTTCAGCGGAAGTACGTTAAAATTAATTGCCATTATCACTATGTTTATTGACCATATTGGTGCTGCATTATTAGAGCCTTATCTTATGGCTCATTGGAATGGAACCTCCCGTATTCCCCACTTTGAATTACTCTTTCAAATTGATTGGGTACTTCGCTTAATTGGAAGAGTTGCCTTTCCTATCTTTATTTTCTTACTTTTGGAAGGATTTTCTCATACTCATAATAAGAAAAAGTATGGCTTGAACTTATTTTTATTTGCCTTATTATCAGAAATTCCTTTTGATTTTGCATTTAATGGCTCTTTTTTTGATATCACTTATCAAAATGTTATGTTCACATTATTATTTGGGTACCTTTGTATCTGGATTTATGAAAGCGATGTTAAGTTCTTTCATAACCCTTTTCTAAAAATATTAGGTATCATTTTTTTCATTGTTCTTGGCAATGTTATGAAAACAGACTATGGTGCTTTTGGCGTATTCGCTATTATCCTTCTTTATTATATGAAGAAGCATAAAAAGTATTTTTATCCCGTTGGCGTTTTCTTATTCCTTTGGGAAGTAACCGCCCCACTGGCATTTCTTATCATTCATAAATACAATGGAACGAGAGGTTTAAAGTTAAAATACTTCTTTTATCTCTTTTACCCTGTCCATATTTTACTACTCGGTTGTATCCGCATATTTATTCTGAAATGCTAGCATTGTATGATAAAATAACTCATATATTACGTTATAAAGGTTAAAAATTATTTCATAACCTCTAACTTCTATCTTCTATATCAAAATTCATTATTAGAATATTTGAAAAAAGAAAGGTTATCCAGTATAATTTAAAATAATGGCTATGGTAATAAACAATCACCCCATCCATAAACGAAACTTATTTAGGAGGAAATAAAAACATGACACACACATATAAAACAAAAGGAGTATGTTCTCGCGCAATTGAATTTGAAATTACAGAGGATAATAAAGTTCATAACGTACACTTTGAAGGTGGTTGCAGTGGAAACACACAAGGTGTTGCAGCTTTAGTAGAAGGTATGGACGCAAACGAAGCGATCAGACGTATGGAAGGAATCCATTGCGGACCAAGACCTACTTCCTGTCCAGATCAACTTTCTGCTGCTTTAAGAGAAGCCCTTAAAAGTGCACAGTAAACATTTAACTTGTGATTTGGAGGTAACATTTCAATGAAACGAATTGTCTTAACGGGAGGCGGTACTGCCGGCCATGTCACTCCCAATATGGCATTAATTCCGAACTTACAAGAAGCTGGTTATGATATTCAATACATTGGCTCTTATGACGGAATTGAAAAAGAATTGATTACAGGAATTGATATTCCTTATCATAGTATTTCATCTGGTAAATTAAGAAGATATTTTGATGTGAAAAACTTCACCGATCCATTTAAAGTTATGAAGGGATATTTACAAGCATCTAAATTATTAAAACAATTAAAACCAGATATTGTTTTCTCAAAGGGAGGATTTGTATCCGTTCCTGTTGTATTAGCAGCAAAGCATCGTCATATCCCTTGTATTATTCATGAATCCGATATGACACCAGGACTTGCAAATAAACTAGCAATTCCAAGTGCTACAAAAGTATGCTGTAACTTTCCAGAAACTTTAAATTACCTTCCAAATGGCAAAGCCGTTCTCACAGGTTCTCCAATTCGCCAAGAACTCTTTGAAGGGAATAAAGAACGTGGACTTTCCTTTTGCGGATTCACTTCTGACAAACCTGTTATTTTAGTAATCGGAGGAAGTTTAGGTGCTGTTGCTGTAAATAATGCAGTGCGTGAAAGTTTAGATGAATTATTAAAACACTTCCAAATCATTCACTTATGCGGAAAAGGAAAAGTAGAACCATCTTTACAACAAAAACAAGGATATGTTCAATTTGAATACATCAAAAAAGAGTTAAGCGATCTCTTTGCTTGTACGGATTTAATGATTTCAAGAGCGGGTGCAAATGCCATTTGCGAAATCCTCTCTCTTAGAAAACCAAATATTTTAATTCCTCTTTCTGCCGCTGCTAGCCGTGGTGATCAAATATTAAATGCTCGCTCTTTTGAGAAGCAAGGCTATAGTTTTGTAATTGAAGAGGAATCTTTAACAAAAGAATCTTTAATTGATGCAGTACAAACAGTTTATAAAAACCGCAATTCTTATATTGATGCTATGAATAAAAGCGAGCTTGCAGATCCGATTCAGACCATTATGGGATTGATTGAAGAAAATCGCAAAAAGTAATAAAGATTTTTCTATATGCTAGGAAATAAAATTTGCTATTATATAAAAATGTCCTCCAAAGAGTTTTCTACCCTTTGAAGGACATTTTTCTTTTAGAACAGTTTATGCTTTTATTTTTTTATTGATTCTATTACTTGGTTTTATAACAAATGTGAATTTAGTTTTATTTTTAGTTTTGTTTCTACATTTCAGATAATGGTTTTACTCCAAAATGTTCAAATAAGATTTTTTCTGCTTCTGTGTTCCATAATCCTTTATGGCGTTTACAACATTCATCTAATTTTGCAAACAATGGATCTGTTTTTCCTAATTCTTCAAAGTCATCGATGGCTGTTAATGGCATATTGAACTGAGTATAAGTAAGTTTTTTGCCACCCGGAATATTTGGAAGATTTAATGTTGCTTCTGCAATACTATCAATTCCACCTACATGAGTAACCATAACCGCTGGATTGATTCTTCCTTTTGCAGCTAAATCAATGGCTTCGATTAAATCGTCAGTATTTCCACCAGTTGTTCCAAGAATATGCGTACTTGTATAATGAGTATTATATAAGTTAATTTCTGCACTAAATTGATTATCACCTTTAATAAAAAGGGATTTGTCACTATAGATTAATGCCAAACATAAATAGTATTGAAAAAAGAATTCACTCTTTCTCAACATTCCCGTATTTTTATATCGTATTTTTTTATCCAATAGTTGATTTGTAATAAATAAGCTAACATCTGTGGTCCTGCCATAAGCTGTCCATACCATGGTTTTCCATAATCGGACGGACTTTCTAAAAACCGTTCTAATTTCTTCGGATCCACAAAAGCCCGAATTGGAGAACTAATATCCTCCACCTCTTTTTTCAGCATCGCTCCTAATCGTTTCTCATATTCCGGATGATAGGTCTTTGGATAAGGACTCTTCTTCCTCCAAAGCACATCGGCTGGAAGATGTTTCTCTCCTGCATGGCGAAGAAGACCTTTTACAATGCCATCCGTACATTTCATTTCCCAAGGCACATTAAACACATATTCCACGATACGATAATCCGCAAATGGTACTCTAGCACCGAGTCCTGCATACATACTCGTTCGTTCCATCCGATCTAATAAGGTAACCATAAACCATTTTAAGTTCAAATAGGCGATTTCTCTTCTTCTTTTTTCTTCCTTTGACTCCCCAAAAAGTGCTGGTGTCTCATCAATTGTCTTTTGATACGCCTGATCCGCATATTCCTGCATGGGAAGCCCTTTTATGATTTCATCTCTTAGTAAACTCTGTCTTGGCTCCATGCTCATAGACCAAGGGAAATGGTTGGATTCTAACATTTCTTTCTTATGAAACCAAGGATATCCTCCAAAAATTTCATCTGCACACTCTCCTGTTAAAGCAATCTTACTGATCGGTGCTACTTTCGAACAAAAATAAAGCATAGAAGACTCAACATCGGCCATACAAGGGAGATCTCTTGCATCAACAGCCTTTGATAAATATTCAATCAATTGCATATTATCACATTCTAAATAATGGTGATTAGTATTGCTATACTCCACCATCCGATCCACATAAGGGCGATCTCTGCTCGGCTGGAAATTATTTGCCTTAAAATATTTTTGGTTTCCTTGAAAATCAAAGGAGAAAGTATCCAACTTCTTCCCTTTTTTTTCTAGCTCTTTGGCACAAATAGCGGTAACAAGGCTACTATCAATTCCCCCAGATAAAAAAGTACAAATCGGCACATCTCCTATCATCTGTGACTGAATCGCATCGTTCAAAAGCCATTCCGTTTTTTCAATCGTCTCTTCCAAGGAGTCCGTATGTTCCACGCTTTTGAGTTCCCAAAAGGGATTTTCTACGATTGCCCCCTTTTTTATCGTTAAAATATGTCCCGACAACACTTCTTTCACTCCATGAAAGACTCCTTTTCCATAAGTCTTTGCTGGCCCTAATGCAAAAATTTCACAAAGTCCTTCCTTATCAAGAACTGGCTCTACATTTGGATAGGAAAATAATCCTTTGATCTCAGAAGAGAAAACGAGGACTTCTCCTGCTATCGTATAAAATAATGGTTTTACTCCTAATCGGTCTCGAATCAAATGTAATGTCTCTTCTTTGGAATCCCATAAAGCGATAGAAAACACTCCGTTTAATCTCTCAATATAGGACAGACCTTCTCTCATATACCCTAATAAAATTACTTCCGTATCACTTGTCGTCTCTAAAACTTCCCCTTGTTTTTTTAACTGTTCTCGCAGTAAATTCATATTATAAATCTCACCATCAAAACTGATAGCAAATGTCCGCTCT
The DNA here is from genome assembly GCA_018710905.1 of Candidatus Scybalomonas excrementigallinarum. Lineage (GTDB taxonomy): Bacteria > Bacillota > Clostridia > Lachnospirales > Lachnospiraceae > Scybalomonas > Scybalomonas excrementigallinarum. Next base: position 6,303 of record DVIZ01000137.1, read on the forward strand.
CCCCGTTTTCTTATCATCGGTTGATGTCCACTTACTAAATCAATAGAGGCAAGACGTACATGGGCAAGCCCACACCCTTTTTCTAAGTAGACACCTTCATCGTCTACCCCTCTTCTCTTTTGCACTTGATTCATTTCCAATAAAATTTTCTTCCACTTTTCCTCTTTTGTCACATCCAATGACGGATTAAAAAATCCTGCAATTCCACTCATATAGACTCCTTTTTTTACTACACTCTGTTTATTTTATTCTAGTCCCCACTTCTTTCATTCCTTAAACTATTTAAGAAAATGATTTTATTAACGGCTGATATTGTTTATTTTCCAATGCTTTTTGAATGGTAGGAATCAGAAGTTCTGTATGAGCAATCATAGAATTTGGTTTCTTCATCGGATCGTCTTGCCCAAACGGAAGGAAATAAATATTTTTCGCGTTTAAAAGAAGTCCTATATTTTTCATATTCATCCCTAATGCATCATTTGTGGAAATCGAAATAACTAAAGGCTTTTCATTGCGAAGATGTGCCTTGGCAGCCATTAAAACAGGCGTATCCGTAATTCCATTGGCCAACTTTGCAATGGTGTTTCCTGTACACGGAAAAATCACCAATAGATCCAGTAACCCTTTTGGACCAATTGGTTCTGCTTGTGCAATTGTTTTCATAATAGGATTTCCCGTTAACTCCTTTGCTTGTTCTAAAAACTCTTTTGCCTTTCCAAATCGACTATCAATGGTCTGTGCATTTTCTGAGAAAATACATTGGACATCAGCACCTGTATTTACCAGTTTTTCTAATTCTTCCATTGCATTCTTATAAGTACAAAAAGAACCTGTAAAAGCAATCCCAATTTTTTTTCCTTTTAAATCCATCTTATTAACTCCAATATTCTTTATTTATTAATTTTCTATCTCTTTCTTTATTACGTTAGCTAAAATCTCAGCAGAAGACTCTGGAGCATACCTACCGGGAAGACCTGGACAAGAGTATGCTTTGATTCCAAGTTCCTTTGCACTCTCAAAATCCACTCCTCCACTACCTGAAGCAATGTCATAAATTTCTGTTTGTCTATCCATTTGTTCTAATATTTCTTTTTTTAATACCTGCTCTGGAATCGTATTAAAAACGAAATCACTGTCCTTTAACACACTTGGCATTTCTTCCATCAAAACAGCTCGTTCTGCTACAATACTGGCTTCTGCCATAACTTCTTCTCTTCGCACACAAACTGTAACCCTTGCGCCCATACTCTTTAGGTACTGCACTAGCGTCTTTCCACAAACTCCATATCCAAGTACCACACTTTTGCTTCCATGAATATTTCTTGGACTTTTTGCAATCGCCTCGGCAAGCACACCTTCTGTTGTGGCAATACTATTATAAATGGCGATTTCTTTTCTCTTCATATAGTCAAAAATAATAACGCCTCGCTCTAATAACTTTTCTTTCATTTCCTCTGAAATACAGCCTGCGAATAACATTTGCCCTTCTTGTATTTCTTGAAGGAATCTGTCAATGAAAATAGGCTCTCCCCCTCGTTGATGAAATTTTACTTCTCCATCTTTTTGTAAGAAAAGGGGAATTGGAGCTAAAATCGCTTTTGAAGATTTCAATGCGTTTTCCATAGAGTCTACCATTTTTATTGTATCCCCTTCTCCTTTTATTTCCTCACAAAGTGCATACGTACAAACACGATATCCCATTTTCTCTAACTTCTTTGCTAGATAGACTTGACGTCTATCCCCTCCAATTACTGCAAAATCATAAGAATAACAACGCAAACGGACACTCCCTTTTTTCCTATTCTTATTATCCTATGCATGCACTATAAAAAGGTTCCTGAAGTAGTGCTTTTTATGTTATAGGATGGCTCCCTTTGCAAGGAATTTCCTATAATATAAAAAATATGCCCCATCTTATAATGGAGGCATTTACTTTCTTCCACTATAAGAGGGACATATTTTAATGAATATTTTGAGTAAATAGATACGAGAAACGTGTTATTACAATACTAGTTTCTATTATTTTTTACTTACTCTTTTGTTTTATATTTTAGATTGTTACCTTCTGCATAGACAGCAAGTGTTTTATTTCCTAATATAAAAGCATTTTCTGCAGCTTTTGCATGTTCTTCTGTATCTGCTACTCCAAACGCTGCATTGCCACCAGGATTAGAAATACGGATCTGTGATTGAATATTTGTTAAATCACTTGTTATGTTTAACTGTCTTTGGCCTGTGATATAAATATCATTCTCCATGTTTGGAACACCAGTAATCTTGATGGAACCATTTGCATAGTAAATTCCATCTACCATGTTTTCTACTTTGTTACCAGAAATTGTAACATCTCCAATTTCAAGAGTTCCGTTTCCTTGCATATAAACAGTACCACCATTTGACGCTTTATTATTGCGAATGATACCACCATTTAATGTTGCTTTACCGTTTGATAACCAAATAGCTCCGCCATTTCCATTACCTAAGTTGTTTTCAATAATAGTATCTTCTGGATTTTCTGTACTTGTCATAGTGAAAGTTGAACTTTGATCAATACAGAATGTTCCACCTGAGCTTGTTCCGTGGTTACCAGATACAAGACCGGATTCCATAATCACAGAACCACCGACTGCTAAAACTGCACCACCATATGGCGCAGAGTAGTTATCTCTTATCTGTCCACCTGTCATTCGAAGAGTTCCACCGCTGATGCGAGCAGCACCACCACTTCTTCCATAGTTATTGCTATTATTAGCATTATTTTTAAGAACTGCACCTTTTCCTAAGTTTAATTCTCCACCAGTAATAAGCACTAATGCATTATCTGCAACAACACCTGTATTGCTTGTACCACGTTTTAATACAGCATGTTCCGTTCCTGTCCATACTGCTCCACCATCGACTTCTACATTTTCAAGAAGAACTGTTCCTTTGCTTACTTGGAAAATAATTCCATTAAATGTATTTGCGCGTTTGATCGTATGACCACTCATTGTTAAGTTTTTATTGATAGCAATTGTTTCTCCTACTGTAATATCTTTTACCAGTCGGATTGTAGCACCATCATTTGCTGCATTTACCGCTTCTTTTAATGTTGCATAAGATTGATTTCCAATTCTTGCTTCATAACTTCCCATTTGTACATAGGCAATATCACTTGATATAGATACTCCAGTTCCTTTTGTATTTGCTGCATCATTATTTGTCACTACAACAAAATAATACTGATCTTTTCCTTCTGGTGTATAACTATCAGAAGTTGCTCCTTGAATTAAAGTTGCCCCTTCATAAGAATTTACCGTATTAGAATACCATTGATAACTTAACTGACCTTCATCTTTTTTATCTACTACAACTTTTAATGGCTGTATTGTTTCTGATGTATCATAATCCATAGATACTGGTTGCTTTTTGATAGAAGGTGTTGCTGGAATTACATTCATCGTAAAGGATGCTGTGATTGTTCCACCTTTTACACGAACGGTTAATGTCTGTTGTCCTGCTTTATATTTGTCAAAAGCATTCATTGCATACATATCAGAATTTAATTCTATTTGACTTCCATTTTCTAATGTTCCAACTACTTTAAATCCTGTAAAATCAACATCTTCTCCTAACATATAGTCTGTCTCATTTGGAGCAGTAACTTCGATTGATTTTACCTTATCTGTCACTGGACGAATAGAAAATCCTTCTAGTGCTTTGATATTTTTGTTTTTAAGTTCTTGCACCATCTTATCGCTTGATACATAAACAACTCCATTTACTCCGCTAAACGCATCGTCAGCAATTGTTAAATCATCAAAGTTTTTATAATCGGTTAAGTAAATTTCTTTTAAGTTACTTGCACCTTTAAACGCTTCTTTTTCAATCTTTTGTACTGTATTTGGAATCACAACTGCTTTCATTGTTAAAGCATCTGCGAAGGTACTACGATTGATTGCTGTCACTCTAAAGTCCAAACGATCTTGTGCCTTCACTATAGCTGGAATCACAACTTTTCCATCTTCTGGGAACTGATCTCTTGCTGCATAGCTTAATGCTAACGTATCATCACCATAAAATGCCTCAAACACAAACTCTGGTGTTGTTACATATGGATAGATTGTTACAGGAATACTTGTTTTTATTTCTGGTCTTCTAGTATAAACAACGTTTACTTTCTTTTCTCCATAGCTATTACTAAATCCATCTGACTCGATAGAATACTCAGAGCTATCTAACCCTTCTTTTGTTCCATCTGCATATACAATTGAAATTTTTAATCCAGTTGTATCAAATGTATCTGCGATTTGATAGAGAGTCTTTGTTGGATTCTTTGTTACTTCAATGGCTTTTACTTGCTTTGTAACTTCTACAGAAAAACTATCGGAAGTAACAGAATCATTATCTTTATAGGAAATTGTTACGTTCTGTGCTTTTCCATCTTGTTCAAATGTCTTTGGTGTCACTGTATAACGATCAGAGAATACATATCCCTCTGTTCCATCTTCATACTGTGCCTTTACTAACATTCCTTCTGTATCTAAAGAATCTCCTACAAAATAACGTAATTTTGTTGGCATCTTTTCTACTGTAAGGCTCTTAGGAGTCTTGTTGTTTTCATTGACAACAACATCAAATGTAGCAGAGATATTGGAATCGCCTTTATAACTTACAGTAACTTTTTGTTCCCCTAATTCACGAAAGAATGGTTTATCGAATTCAAGGAATTTATGTCTTATTGTACTTGAAGTTCCATCATCATAGTGAGCAATTACGACTAATCCTTTTTTGTCAAACATATCACCTAATAAATAAGATTTTTTCTTAGGTGCTGTTTTTACTTCAATGCTTGTTACTTGTTTATTTTCTACTGTAGTATCTTCAAAGAATTCTAACATAGCCGCAGAACCAAAGTTAGCAACAGTTCTCGTACCAACAACTTTGATGTACTGTGCATAAGTTGGAGTAGATAGGTTCAGTGTTTTTACTTGGGCATTGTCTCCCCAGCCTTTTGCAGTACCAGCTAGCATCCAATCTTCTCCATCCATACTTACATAAACTTCAGCATCTAGAAATCTTCCGTTGTTTCCAGACTGTCTAGGTACGTAGTTAACAGCAGTTAAGTAGCGTGGCTCATCTAATTTCACTGTAATATAACGCTCATTATCGCCACCTGACCATACTGTATGCCACATTGTATCTGGTCTTCCATCAAGAGCATTCGTAGCATTTCCACTTCCACTTTGTTGACTAGATGTTCCTACATAACTAATATGTTTTAATGGAATATACTTTTTATTATCGGTATCTGTATCTGCTGTAAACTTATAAGTTACAATATCACTTGCTAATACCGTTCCATGAGCTTTTCTCTGAATTTGAATTGTTTGGTCGCCTTCAAAAATAGTGTCATTTGTAAGGTCTTTCCAAGTACCATCTTTTTCAGAACACCATACTAATCCATTGACATTACCGATCATTCTATTTTCTCTATTGTTATTAAAGAGATCAGATGGAGTAGCTCCTTTTGTAATATCAATTGTATAAAAACTTGTTGTTCCTTGAAGTCTTACTAAAATATCATTTTCAGGTGTAATACTATTGAGCTGTTCTTGTGTAAGAACGATCTCTTTTACAACTCCAGCATTGATCCATTCTTTTCCACCATCTAAACTGTAGAGAATCTGGTTTCCACTATTTTCATATTGTTCACTTAATTTAATTTTACCCGCATTTTCTCCATCAAGTGAGAATGTAGCAACTTCCATTTTTTGATTTCCAAGAAGACTATTTGCCATTGTTTTACATTCATTTGGCTGTGTTGTATCCTTACGAGTCGCCTGTGTCGCCTTTCTTAAAGCTGCTTGTTCATTCATAGCTAAAACAGCAAGTCCTGTAGCAGATTTAATATTTGGTTTTACACGATCTTCTAATGTCTTCCACATTGGGAAGGAATAATAGGTGAGTGCATCGGCAATTCGTTTTGATAACGAAACGAAATCTGACTCTCCTTTTCCCATAGCCTTATAAGTATTAATAAGACCATACCATGCATCTAAGTTAATGTTTTGAACCTTTAACGCTTCTTCATATAAACGGATTTGTTCTTCTGGATTATCTTCATATACTCCAGCCATTTTCACCAATCTTTGGGAATTATAATAATTTTCTTCATCATCTAATGCAGCCTGTGCAAGTAACATATAACTTGTAACACCAAGTTCAGCTCCATATTCATTTCCCCAGCCGTTAAACAAACCACCTCTTTGTGATTTTGTCCATCCAAAAATATCATTTCCAATCTGCCATTTTCCTTTTGAATTCTTTGGATCGTTTGGATTTTCATAAGTAAGTTGAAGATATGCAGCGTGTCCTGGTTGCCCAACTACCGCAGCTGGAAGTCCAAATGCCTGTACGATGTTCGTTCCTGTTTTAGAAATACCACCGCAAACAGCACCTTCTTCAAATACCATCCAAATCTTTGGTTTTGTTCCATAGCTTACATTCAGATTGAAGTTCTTTCCTTCTTCACCAGCAGCTTCATTTGTTAATCCATATTTCTTCTGCCATTGTTCTCTATTTTCTTCTGTATAGTACTTATTATTTCGATAATTATAACCAAATGTATAGCGAATGAAATAATATGGTCCTGGTGTAAAGTTATTACTATTGAAATCTTCAGGCTTCATATTCTTTTTGGAACTATGGGTGCGCACATAATAATTAAGCCATTCAATTTCTTCATCATCGATCATCGCATTGACAACCCAACGCATTTCTTCTACCGTCAAGTTTTCAAATGCATTGTTAATTAACAATCCTTTATCATGGAGATCTTTGTAAACTTCATATCTTCTGAGTGGATCCGATTTCTGTGAATAATCTTCCCAGAATGGCACATCTGCAGAATGTGTTAAGCCAATTGCAATCATCATTCTCTTATAAAGAGAGCCAAACTGAGCATCTTCTAAGTCTTTACCATGTGTTGTATATAATGTTGTAATCACTTGTATAAATCGTTCATAAGAACCACTTGGTTTTCCACCTAAGACATAGTTATCAAGTGCTTCTAAATCATTCATAAACCAATCTAACGTATCACTATATGCCTTATTAGAAGCATATGCTTTTACTAAGTTATAACCAGCATCTTTCATAAATGTTCTCTGATAAAGAAGTTTTTTATAGTTATCCATCTGTAACAGCTCTTGTGCTGTTTTATCTGGATTTTGTTCTCTTAACTCTTTTAACTCTTTATCGTACTGAGCAACTGATTTCACCCAAGATTCTGTGGATTCTTCTTCTGTATAACGATCATTTACAAGCAATGGATTTGCGATAACAGAGTGGTCATTGGCATTACCCCCATTATCACTTGCACTAATTTTTAAGTATTTTACTCCTTCAAGAGATATATCCACTTTTTGTGCATTGCTATTTCCTTTTAATACACCTGTCTGAACAACTGTTTTCCATGTCTTATTATCTACGGATGTTTGAACAGTGAATTTTACACCATTTCCTTTATCTCCTTGTCCATTATCCAGGCCTAAGTAAGAGATGAATCTATTATATTGATAATAGGTTACATAATCGGATACATCGAATACAACATAAGAAGGAGCATGAATTCCAAATCCTTTGAAGAAATAATTCTTCTGTCCATCAACTAATAACGTAATCATATTACCAGTTGTGTTTTTATCATACATCAATTCTCCATATCCAATAGAAGAACTTACTAATTTATCTTTCTTAATATCAGATAAGTAAACAGAGTTTCCTTCTAAAACATCAAAAGTACCTTTTTCTCTTATTTGCCATGCTTGAGAGGCTACGGTTTCTCCTGATGCCTCAATTGTTGCTTTCACACGAAGGAATTTATTTAAATCTTTTTCTGTTATTTTATAAGTAGTTTCTTTTGCTTCTGCAATGGCGTTAAATGTTCCATTTTCGCTATCAGCGATTTCCCATTGATAAGTAACCACAGGTATTTCACCATTTTCATCTTTTTCAAGCCCTTTTACAGATGCTTTTAATGTACTATCCACTTGTGGCGCACCTGTCATTAATGCTGTTACATCTACATGAAGTGCATTAGAATAAATTTCTTTTGAATATTTACTTCCATCTACACTCACTTTTACTGCAAGACGAACATATTGACTTGAAACATTATTATTTACAGTATAAGTATCTTTAGTAGCCCCTTCAATATTTGTGAAGTGTTCTCCATCACTACTTCTTTGCCATTGATACTGATATAATGTATCTTCTGTTACATATTCCATTTTTGGTTGTAACTGTTCACCAACTTTTGCTGCTCCATCTAATGTCACTTTCACAGAACCAGCATAGACATCAGAAATAATTTGGTTTGTAAATTTGCCAGAACCGTCTGTAATCACAACTCTTAAAAATTTATTTTCATCTGCTGCTTTTATTGTATATTGTGTTCCAGTTGCTCCTTCCATATCTTTAAACGTAACACCATCTTGGCTTTCTTGCCATTGGTAATTTAACTGTTCAATACTTTCTTGTCCTACTGTAAGTTCTGGAGTTACTGTTAACTTCTCACCTTCCATAGCAGTTCCGGAAATTTTAGCAGTTCCTGTTAATACGGAACTTTCTGCTCTTAAAAATACAAGTTCTGCTGCACTTGCCCAGTTGTTCCATGTTCCTTGTGTAAATGCAAATTTTAATCCTGTTGTTGTCACTGTTTCTGGAAGTGTGAACATGCGATATCCACCAGTTTCCGTTGATTCTGCAACACCAACTTCTTTATAATTTCCATTTTCATCTTTACTATAAACAGCCAATCTTGTAGGATATCCTTTTCCTTTTTGACTATCTTGACGTGTCGCATAAATAATGCGATCTAATGTCACTGATTGATCGAAAGTTACTTCCACAGCATTATTTGTACCTGAACTATTTGTTTCCCAGAAAGTACCCCAATTGCCATCAAAGGCTTTATTTAATGTATTGGCTCCCCAAGAACCTCTTGCACTTGAGTACCCTGTAATATAACCGTCTTTTGACACGGTTGTTCCAACACGGTATGTATTCCAGTAATCTTTTTGCATGACAACATCTTTTGCTGATAAATCTGTCACTTGTATCTTTCCATGCGCAACTAAACGCACCATATTGCTTACTGCTGTAGCACTTACTTCTTCCTCTTTTAAATTGTGAATCGTATTTGTCGCTACAACAAAGTAATTGTATGTTCCTGATTCTGTTGGCTCTACTTCATATACAGCATTTGTTGCGCCAGCAATCTTTTCTGCTGTCTCTACATTAACTGTATTATCTGTACTACGATACCATTGATATGTAATCGTTCCTTTATCAACAGTCGTTGCCTCTGCCTCAAATACTGCTTTTTCTCCAACATACACCTCTGCATTTGCTGGTTGTTTTGAAAACTCTGGAGTATAAGCAACATCTTTTGAAATCATCTGAACTTTTACAGTATCTGATACAACATCTACTGCATCTTCTGCTGAAACAACACAGAAATAATAATAAGTTCCAATTTCATTTGGAAGAGCTAATGTAGCGCTTGTTTGTTCTTCTAATGCTACTTTATTGGTTCCATTCTTATCATCACAACGATACCATTGATAAGAGACTTCTGCTTTATTCTTTGTTGTTGCAGCAACAGAAATCGCTTTGTTATCTTCGATATAGAAAACTCCACCTTCTAATTGTTTTGTTAATTCAATTTCATCGGTTGCTGTTAACTTCCATTGTGCATGAAGAGTAGTATTTTTTGTCGCTTTGATCCAGTCACCTGTTTGCACTTGTTCTCCATCTTCTTTTGCTGTGTACCAACCTAAGAATTTATAACCGTTTCTTTGTAGTACTGGAAGATTATACTTTTCAAGGAAACGGATTGTTTGGCTCTTTGGATTATCCACTCCATTTCCATCTAATGTCATTGTATAAACACGAGATGTATAAATGTCATCAGAAATTCCATCTAATGCAAGCTCTCCAGCAATTGTTACTGCAGGTTCAATATAAATTCCACTTCCTAATGTTGCTTTGTTGTTCTGAATCTTACCACCTTGAAGATTTATAATTCCACCAAGGCTTGAAATTCCACCACCATTTCCACCTGCTGAGTTATTTTCAATAATACCACCTCGGATACTCATAGTACCTGCTGTATTCACAATAGCACCACCATTTGCATCGGCACGGTTATCATGAATATGTGCGTTATCGGAAATAACCAAAGTTCCATTAATATAAATAGCTCCCGCACGTCCACTTGTGTAGTTATTAGAAATTTCGCCACCTGAAATCGTTAACTGTGCCCCGTGATCCGCACAAATAGCTCCTGTTGATTGGCGGGCTTGGTTACCACTAATTGTTCCAGATGTCATATTGATGATGCTGTTAGAAGAATCTGCGAAAATAGCTCCACCATGATTACCACCGTAGTTATTGAAAAGGCTACCACCATTGATATTTAAAGTACCTGAGCTCATCTTAATGACTGATACATCCCAAGATGCAACATGATTTCTAAGAACAGATCCTTTTTCTAAGTTCACTACACCACCGTTCATTTTAATGGCTGGCACGTTTACTTGTCTTCCTGTATTTCTCATACCACGTTGTAAATAGCTATTGACATCTCCAGTCCAAACAGCTCCACCATCAAGAACTACATTTTCTAATGTAAGCGTTCCACCGTTTACGACAAAGGCTTCTTTTGTAAGTGATTTATCTAATGTTATCACTGGAGCTTTTCCGTCTTCTCCTTTGATTACGAGATCGCCTTTTTCTACCGTAATTGTTTTATTTAATGTGATGTCTTTTCGTACTTCTAATGTCCCTTCTCCTTTTTCAAGATAAGGAAACGCATCTTCTATTTTGGAATATGGAACACCATCAAATACAACTGCTGCTGCATTTACAACAACAACTGCTGCATGACTCTGGGCTGTTGACACTTCATTTTTAATGCCTTTTTTCGTATTTGTTACAACACAATAATAATAGAAAGTACCTGCTTCTTGCGCTTTCATCGTGTAAGTTTTATCTATTGCACCTGAAATTAACGTTCCATCAGTTAAATCAGCTTTTGTTGCTTGATACCATTGATAAGTAAGCTGTCCACCATCTTCTACTACAGCATCCACTGTCACTGTTACTTCTTTTTGTAAATCATAAGTTCCACCAATTGGCTGAGTTGTGATTGTTGGAATTTCTGCTGAAGTTTTATCTGTCATTTTCACTGCAACAACATCGGATTTTGCTTCTGCTGCTTTTTCTGCATTTACAACACAGTAGTAGTAGTAAACTCCTACTTTCTTCTTATCCACTTTATAAGTAGCATTTATTGCTCCATCGATAGCAGAACCATTTTCTCCTGTTGCACTGTTGCTTTCATACCATTGATAGCTTACTGTTTCGTTACTCTTTGCATGAGCAGTGATAGATAACGTTACACCTTCGTCAATATCTCCTTTTGTATTTTCAGGTTGTTTATCAATAACAACCGGTGCATATACAAGTTTTACTGCTCCATCCTGTAATGTTGTGTTATAGATTTCATTGTTTGATGTGATATTTTGTGCATCTACTGCCTTTAATGTATAACCATTTCCTGTAGCAATTGTAGTATTTAATTCTGGATTTTCATAAGTAACACCAATTTTTCCGTTCACTGTATTTGTTACTTTTAATGTATCTCCACTTTTTACAAAAACATCATTTAACTGCACATTTCCTCTAAATGCTGCAAATGTCGTATCTAAATAAACATCTTGTCCTTGTGCTGCTGTATTATTTGTAAATGTTCCATTGGAGAAAATAACTTTTCTGCTTTCCACTTGGCTGTCTACATAAATAGCCCCACCATTTTTGATTGCTTTATTGTTGTTATAAGTTCCACTTTGAATCTCTACTTTACCATCGGTCCAAATAGCTCCACCAAGTTCGGCTTGGTTATCTTTAAATTCTCCACCTTGGAAAGTCATAACACCACCGCTATAGTTTTCAATAGCTCCACCATTTTTGGTTGCTTTATTGCCTGAAATAACGGCTCCATCGTATACGTTTACGAAACCGTTATTGCGGATAGCACCACCATTGGCATTTGTTCCACTAGCACTGTTATTTTGAACAGTACCATATACGAATACCGTTCCTTTACCACCAGCTTTGTTATCAATGGCTCCTCCACCACTACTTGTATTCGCATTATCGTTGTTTTGAACGACTGTATTTTTATATACATATACTTGTCCATCTATGATTTGAATCATAGAAGCATTGGCTTTGATTCCCTCATTATAAGCCTCTTCTACTGTAGGTGATTCCACATCCACTGCTGCAATTTTCATCCCTGCTTTCAGCGCGAATGTTTTATTTCCCTCTTCGATTACAGCAGACTCTTCTTCCCCATTTGCAACTTCTTCTAAATCCTCTTGTCCTGTTGCATCTTCTACTGTATTTTCTGTATTTTCTTCTGTTTCAGTAGTATCTGTCACCGTTTCCCCAGTTTCTTCTGTTTCATCTACTGCTTCTGTTGCTTCTTCCTGACTGCTATTTTCCCCATTGCTAACTTCTTGATTCTGCTCTTCTCCAACAGCTCCAGCAGCAAGGGAATCGTCTAATAAACTTCCATCTTCCTCTACAAGAGTATCCACAACCCATTTTGCACCACCGTCTACGATTACGGCATTAGTTCCATCTTCTTTACCAAAACGTAACTGTGCTCCACCTTTTACTTCAAACATAGCATCTGTAAAACCTTCTGCACGGCGGATTGTTTGCACAGCGTCTGTTTCAGATATAATTGTCACATTCTTTGATACAACAATCTTTTCTGATACTTCTACATCTTTTGTTAATGTAATCGTAGCATTTGCATTGGCTGCATTTACTGCCTCTTGTAATGTATTGTATCCTTCAGAACCGATCATAACTGCTTTTGCTTCTTCTTTCACCGTTGCCTCTTGTTGTGCAGCTTCTTGTTCTGTTGTTTCTGTAGAACCGCCTTCACTGTCCGTAGTATTTTCAGCATCTGTTGCCGTTGCGTCTTCTACTTCATTCTCAATCTCATCTTTTACTGTTTCTTCTGTTGTAGCAGATGTATCTTCTTCTGAAATCGTATCTTCTGTTTTCTGATCTTCTGATTGTACAGCATCTTCTTGATTCTCTTCATCGACTTGTTCTTCGATTACTTTCTTTTCTTCTGAATCTGGTACCACAGCCGCTGCTACAGCATATGGTTGAAAGGAAGATGCCATTAAATCTGCTACTAATAACATAGTCAAAAATTTATTATGCCATTTTCTCATTCTTACTTCTCCTCTTTTCAATATTTCATAAAAACCTTAAATATACTAGGAAGATAACTCTTAGAAAATTTTCACTCTTTTACCCTTATTCTTCATATTTTTTTTAAAAAAGAATTTATCATTTCTTACAAAAATAGAAATGATTCTTAATATTATTTAACGGCACGAAGTATACCATAAGCATTTTATAGATTCAAGATATATTTTTTTACTCACTTTTGCTTTTCGCCATTTTTACCTACCAGTTTTTCTGTATATCTTCTTTTTAATTTTCATTAAAAATGCCTTAAATTAGACATTTCTTTTGAGGTACAATTTTCCATAAAAATTCCTTTTTATTCCACTATAAAGATATCGTTAAGGTTTTTTTTGTCCCCTCTTTTTACGGAAACAACCTTTGTTTCCCTTATATTATTTATATATTTTTTATAAATATTATCATTTTTTACTAAAAACAAGATCTTGATTTATTACCACATAACACTGTTATACAATTGTATAAAATTACGAACAATTTTTATTTCCTATAATATATTAACTAATTATTTTTAAAAAGATATTTTTTGTTTGAAAATACATAATTATTCGCAATTAAAGAAACCTTTTATATAATTTTCTATCTTTCACTTTTCTATCATCCAGAAAATACAGTTTTCTAGAATGAAATAAAAAAAGACGGAGGTAAAAACCAATCCGTCTTTTTTATTTCTTTTCTATTTAATTACCATACATTCTACAAAATGCCTCTATTATTTTAGAATCCATTTCTATTATCACGATTCTATTTCACGATAAAACGATCTAATTCTTCTAATAATTGATTTGGTTCATCGTCATAAACGACCATTTCCACTGGATTAGAAATATCCAAACTGAAAATTCCCATAATAGATTTTGCATCGATTACATATCTTCCTGAACAAAGATCGATATTATATGGATATTTATTTACGATATTTACAAAATCTTTTGTATCATTAATAGATTGAAGTAAAATATTTACTTTCTTCATTATTGTTTCCTCCTAATTTTTATTATGAAATTCTAACTCACTATCATTTACAACAAACAACATATTCTCTATGTATTTCATAATTTTTCTTAGTTACAAATTACTTTTTCTGTATCTTTATCAAAAATATGAAGTTTATTTACATCCATTGCTAATGTAATTTCTGTATCCGCTTTTACATCAGCACGAGCAGATGTACGAGAAATTAATTTCTGTCCTTTTACATCTAAGTATAAGTTAACTTCAGAACCTAACATTTCAACTAATTCTACTTTTGATGTGAATGTAGAATCTGGTGCTAAAGCGATAAATGCTTCTTCTGCATGAATATCTTCTGGACGAACACCAACCCATACATTTTTACCAACATAGTTTTTCAAATCACTTGCCGCCTGTGCTGCTGAGATTTTAATTTTAAACCCAGCAAAGTTAGCGAATAAACTTTCTCCTTCTTTTGTGATCTGTGCATCAATAAAGTTCATCTCAGGAGAGCCAATGAATCCAGCTACAAACTTGTTGCAAGGATAGTTATAAAGATTTTGTGGTGTATCCACTTGCTGAATGATACCATCTTTCATAACAACGATTCTATCACCCATTGTCATAGCTTCTGTCTGGTCATGTGTTACATATACAAATGTAGTTCCTAATTGTTTATGAAGTTTTGTAATCTGGCTTCTCATTTCTGTACGAAGCTTTGCATCAAGGTTTGATAAAGGTTCATCAAGTAAGAATACTTCTGGATTACGAACCATAGCACGACCTAAAGCAACACGCTGTCTTTGTCCACCAGAAAGAGCTTTTGGTTTACGATCTAATAAATGATCGATATCAAGAATCTTTGCTGCCCAATGCACTTTTTCATCAATTTCTTCTTTTGGAACTTTTCTTAATGTAAGACCAAATGCCATGTTTTTATAAACTGTCATATGTGGATAAAGAGCGTAGCTCTGGAATACCATCGCAATATCACGATCCTTTGGAGCAACATCATTTACAATACGATCTCCAATCCATAATTCACCGTTTGAAATTTCTTCAAGACCAGCGATCATACGAAGTGTTGTAGATTTACCACAACCAGATGGTCCTACTAAAATTACGAACTCTTTATCTTCAATTTTAAGATTTAAATCAGGTACAACTGTTACATTACCTGGATAAGTTTTCTCTACATGTTTAAATTCAATACTTGCCATTTTAATACCCTCCTAAGTTTAACAACTACCTACGGTTTTCACCGCTTTTCTATGTCCTATCATACCATGTTATTCTTATAGATCTCAAGAGTAATATATTGATATTTATGGTCAAATATTGATATTAAAATGTTTTAATTTTCCAGTTTATGTGTACATTTTTATACAAATTATAGTATTTTTATCAAGAAATTATTTCAATATATACAATCACTCTTTCTTATATTTTTTATTATTGTTTACAATGACTCTTTCTATTTTTATCTCTTTTTTTAGGTCAGTTTACAAGGAACTACACGCAGACCGTGAAACGGGCTGCTGACAACAAACGGCGCTATGCTCCCGGCTGGGTGCATAGCACCTGTTTGTTGCGGGGGTTTCCAAAGGGGGCAGCGCCCCATTTGGCACACGACTTTGCGGAGCAAAGTGTAGTGTGTTATACGCTCTGTCGGCGTTGCCCTGAAAATACCGTTGCCGCCGGGGAGGGCAAGGGCATTTGACGCGGCAGGAAAGCAGGGCTTTGTTTGGGGCTGGTAAGCCGGAAACAAAGGGCTGATTTCAGCAGCAGACAGGGCGTATTATGAAAGCCCCCGTCCCTCGTCCTCCGCCCCCGGCCTATGGGACAAAAAGTCCCAAAGCTCTGGACACCGTGACCAGATGTGTGGCCACACTCCGGGAAAAGTAGCAGGACGGCAGGAAACCGTCAAGGCTGAAATGAATGGGCTGACGCCCGGCCTTGACCGTTCCCCGCCGCCCCGCTGGATGGGTGGACAAGGTGGCCAATCCCTAAAAGTGTTTGGCCGCACTCGTTCATTTTGGGGCCTTTCTTCTCCCAAAATTGAAATGGGCGGGAAAGCCCTAAAATGGCTTTCCCGCCTTGATTACCCATTAGCAAAGACGGGCGAGACTGTCAACGGCGGCGCTGAAAGCGCCGTTCATCTTGACCGTTGACTGGCTCGCCTGGCTTTGCTACTGCCCGTAAGAGATGGAAAAACAAGATGGAAAACAAGGTTAAAAATGGTTGACAAGTCTATCGGATGTGTGTTATACTGTGCGACAGTTTGAGATTGGAAGGAGGCTTACGTGTGTTAATTTGTGTACGCTAATAAGCAATAAAAAGTAGAAGTACCTTTCCACATGATGGTGGGCTTTTTTTGCGTGCGTATGCAAAGGAACACGTAGGTTTGACACGAGCAGTCTTTGAACTGTATCGTGGTGTTTTTTCGTGCTTTGTTGTTATGCAGGCGTCTGCCCTCTCTGTGGGACAACGCCTGCTTTTTATTGCAGAAACAAAGGAACAATGCAATAAAAAAGGAGGTTCGCATTATGACCCAAAACAACAATTCATGGAGAAAAACTTATTTTACACTTCTTGCCGGACAAGCAATATCCTTTATTAGCAGCGGTATTTTGCAAATGGCCATTATCTTTTATTTGGTTGCGAAAACTAATTCTGCAATCATATTGACGGCGGCAACACT
>DVIZ01000138.1 GCA_018710905.1 Candidatus Scybalomonas excrementigallinarum
CCTCCTAAAAAAGATAAAAAATAATAAGGGTAGGTTTGCTACCCGTAAAATTATTCTCCCATCATTTCTTTAATTTCTTCATCAGTTAAATTATCGTTAGGCACTTGCCCTCCATGTGTATCAACATTTTCATTTGGATCAAGTACAGGCATTCCATCTTCTGCTACTTGCCCGGTATAGCCGTAAGTGTCATATTCTGGGTCATAATGATATGTGTGTCCATCTGAATTTTGTTGTTCTTCAACTGTAGGTGATTGTTCTTGTTGCACTGGTTGTTGTTCCTGAGATTGAACAGGTTCTTGTGACTGTACATTTTCTTGAGCGGTAGGTTGTTCTTGCGTGTTTTCGTTTTCTGCTACTTGCTTAGTATCTTCGTCGGATTTATCTTCTTCAGACTTCTTATCATCTTTCTTACTTTCTTTGCTAGATGATTTTGTTTCTTTCTTATCTTCCAACTTACTTTCTTCTTGTCCACATGCAGCTAATACCAAGAAACTTGCTAATAATAAAAATAAAACCTTTTTCATTTCACATTCTCCTTAATAATAAATTTTATATAAAAGCGCCACTAAGGACGCTAGTATTAATATGTTTTTTGACTTGCTACAACTCTACCAATGATTTTTCTTCACCTAACATATCGTATATGCAAATTTACAAATTTAACAATTGTTTTTTCTTTAAATCAAATTCTTCTTGCGTTATTGCTTCCATATCTAAAAGTTCTTTTAATTGTTTGATTTGCTCTAAGTCATCATTTTTATTTTCAGTTTGAGAAGGTTTTTCTTTTGGTTCTTGCATTTTATTATTTACATAAGCTATAAAATCATCCAATTCAGAATCGTTTATCCATTTCATATTAACCTTATTACCACTGGAATAAAAAGACAAAGTATTCCCAGTAAATTTTTTACTTAATTCAAATGTACTTATTTTATTGTAATCAAAATTTTCTAAATCATAACCACTGAATCTTTTAGCGTAAAAAATAATACGTTTATTCGTTGCTACTAAAACACCATTTTTAATTGTTTCTTGGCCTAACGTTTTAGTTTCGTAAGTTCCATATATACTATATTGTATTTCTTCATTTTCATTTAGTACTGTTTCTTTAACTAATGATAAATTTTTTGTTTTTTTAGCCATAATATATTACTCCTTTTAATCTAAATTTTTAAATTCAAATACTTGTAACGGTTCGAACTTAATTACATATCCATTGTGGTAGACATCTAATCCATATTTCATTTTGTAATGGTTGAGTGCATTTAAAATATATCGTTCTGACACTTCAAAATATTGTGACATTTCATATAAGTTTTGCACTCCATGATGAAAAGCATCTATTAAACCATCAAGCGAAATGACCAACTCTGAACCTAATCGTCTGGCTTTTAGTTCAAATTTGCGATTCAACATTTTCGTTTGATCTCTAATATCACCATATGTAATTAAATGATGCGCTATTTCTTCACACAAAGTTTCAAGTTTATTTACAGAATTTAAGCGTTTTTCAATAAGTATAACTTCACCTAAATACACGCCAAGTAGGCCTTTTTTTAAATTAGTTTCTTCTATAATGATTTCATCATCATATTGTGCTAATAATTTTTCATAACTCCCCATACTAACACCCCTTATTTTTTACGCTTGCTTTTCATAAATTCTGCATAATCCAATATTTCTTGCCATTCTTCTTCTGTTAAATCACCGTCTAAGTGAGCAGCGATTGTTTCGAAAGAACTTTTATTTTTATTGTTTTCTTTTTGTTCAAATAAAATACTTTCAGGAGTCACACCCAATACGTTTGCAAAATTTGCAATATCTTCCATTGGTATTTTACGAGTTCCATTTTCATATCTTGATAAAGTAGATTTATTTACATCCACTTTCTTCGCCAAATCAGTTACACTCATTTGTCTTTGTTGTCGTATTTGCTTTATGTATTTACCAATTTGTTCTGAATTTCTCATAATATGTAACCTCCGTTATTTGATAATTTAATATTACCATATTTCCATATAGGAAACAACTGGTACTTTTAATATTTTTAAAAACTTTTTTGAAGTATATTGTTGACAAACTGGAAACATGCATTTAATATTGGTTACAGTACGAAAGCGAGGTGACAAACAACATGTACGAATTCAACGTAAGACGAATGAAAGCAGAGCGTATTGCAAAAGGAATTTCACTTAAAGAGATGTCAGATAAATTAGGCATGACTCAAGGTACTTATTCGAAAAAAGAGAATGGGAAGATAAGAGTTAATGTTGACGATCTGGCAAAAATATTTGAAATCTTAGAATTAAGCGAAGAAGATTGTGGTATTTTTTTTACACATAGTGTTTCCAAATTGACAACTTAATACAATGTAAAGAAAGGAGTTGATCAAATGGAATTCATCGGATTTGCAGATGCAAAGGAATTTGTAAAAGCAAGCGGAATTTCTAGGGATGATTTAGAAACTAAAGTATACCCTGACAAAGGATTTCAAGAAGCGTGTATGTACCGTTTTGGTAAAGGTAACAAACGATATATCAAAGTCAGACGAGGAATTGAGTATATAGAACAAAACATAATGATTAAAGAAACTGATTTGTAAGGAGAGATAACGTGGACAATGCAATCGAAAACTGTATCCAAAATTTAGTGACGATGACTAATAGTAGTTATCAAGACGTTAAGAAAGTAACTTCAATAGAATTTGACAGAACAGTCTTTGCTAAAACTAAGCATAATTACTTTGTTTTCATCGATAATTTAAAAAGTAATGAAATAAATCACATGCTTAATCAATTTTTATTATGTAAGGAGGAATAACATGAGAACACTATTAACATTTCTATCAATGCCATTCTCAACAATAGCAATAGGCTTAGCAACAAACGATTTCTTTATCGGTATGTTGTTATCGGTAATGGCAGGTTTCGGTTTGTACTGGTTCTG
>DVIZ01000139.1 GCA_018710905.1 Candidatus Scybalomonas excrementigallinarum
CCTCTTGCTTTTGCATCTTTTGTCATAGCAAAAAGATCGCGAATCTGATCAAACACACCTGTATAAGTCGCTGGATTGGAACGAGGCGTTCTTCCAATTGGAGATTGATCGATATTAATGACTTTATCCAGCTTTTCAATCCCAACAATTTTTTTATGAGCTCCTGGTTTACATTTGGCACGATTTAATTCTTTTGCCAATCGTTTATATAAAATTTCATTGACAAGAGAACTCTTTCCTGAACCAGATACTCCTGTTACACAAGTAAAGACCCCTAGTGGAAATTTCACATGGAGTTACTGTCATATAGGTTTCATATTCTTGTTTCATACTTTCAGAGGATTCTCGATAACAACGCTGTACATTTTTAATTAAACCTTCAAATGCCACATCGTACACGCCTTCTCCTCTTTGCCCTTTATAAAACACTTTGACAGACTGCCCATCCGTTCCATATAAAATAATCTTTTTTGCTTGTTCTGTCAACTCTTCAAATGGTGTTTCTAAGCTAAAGTGATATTCTTTTGCCAAAGCATCTAAAATCGCTCTTGTATAACTTTTTTATCGGTACAAGACTGCCATCCAAGAACGGCAATGGCACCTTCGGCAATGCTTAACTTTGTGTCTGGAATCATGAGTTCAATATCAAACTCCATTTTATTTCCAAGACCATGACAGGTTGGACACGCTCCAACTGGATTATTAAAGGAAAAGCTTCTCGGTTCTACTTCATCAATGCTAATGTTGCAATCTGGACAAGAAAAACTTTGACTAAACTGCATCTCTTCTCCACCAATAATATCCACAATCATCAGACCTTCTGCCAGTTCTAATACTGTTTCAATGGAGTCAGCAAGTCGTTTTTCAATACCTTCTCTTCGGACAAAGCGATCCACAATAATTTCAATATTATGTTTTTTATTCTTCTCTAACTTGATCTCTTCGGATAAATCATATAAATTTCCATCCACACGCACATATCCTCTGCGTTTTGCATTTTGGAATACTTTCACGTGTTCTCCTTTTCGCCCTCTTACGATTGGTGCTAATAACTGAAACTTTGTGCCTTCTTCTAGTTTCATAATTTCATCCACCATCTGATCCACTGTCTACTTTTTAATCTCTTTTCCGCATTTTGGACAATGTGGTATTCCGATTCTCGCATATAACAATCGGAAATAATCGTAAATTTCTGTTACCGTTCCTACTGTAGAACGTGGATTTCGATTGGTTGATTTTTGATCAATGGAAATGGCTGGTGATAATCCATCGATTTTATCCACATCAGGCTTTTCCATTTGACCTAAAAACTGTCTTGCATAGGAAGACAGTGATTCCATATAACGTCTTTACCCTTCTGCGTAGATCGTATCAAATGCAAGAGAAGATTTTCCTGAACCACTAAGCCCTGTTAACACAACAAATTCATTTCTTGGAATATTTAAACTGACATCTTTTAAATTGTGTTCTCTTGCTCCTTTAATCTTAATATATTCTTTTTTCTCGCTCATACTAACCTCTTTCTATTTTGATATCGTTCGTATTCTTAATTTCTTATTCCTCATTTTTCTCATTGCAAAGTTAATTTCATAAGTGTATCCACAATTCCTCTATAAGAAGTTTTCTGTCCAATTGTCCTAAAACCCAAAGATGTATAAAACGGACACCCATAATAAGAAGCATCTAGTGTTATTTCCGTCACTCCTCGTTCACGTAATTTTACTATCACCATATCAAATAATTTCTTTCCTACTCCCTTTCGATGGTATTTTCCATCTACAAATATACAAGAAATCGTATGATTCCTACAAGCACATCGAATACGCCATTCTAAGATCACGAACAATCTCCACACGCTCCATCGTATCAATGTCAGAATGGAGATATTTTACTTTAACCCCCACTTCTCTCATATAATCGGTCAGTTCTTCTGCCATTCGTTTTATAAGGGTTGTAACAAGGACTTTATGTCCATTAGCAACCTCTTTATGAACTTCCGCTAATAAATCATCAATCTGACCTTCCACTGGACGCACTTCAATCTTCGGATCTAATAATCCTGTTGGTCGAATGATCTGTTCGGCTCTTAACAATTCATGATCCTCTTCCTATACATTTGGAGTGGCAGAAACAAAAAGTATTTGATCAATTTTGCTTTCAAATTCACTAAAATTAAGTGGTCGGTTATCCTTTGCTGATGGCAGACGAAATCCATAATCAACTAACGTGGATTTTCTAGCTTGATCCCCTGCATACATCCACTTTTACACAAAAACTACCTCTTTTAAAATCCAATTCCCTTCTTTAAATCCATTGACAAGCTGTTCTATCGCCTGCGGCTGATCCCCTGTGGGTTGGTATTCCGATACTAACTCAAACTGCTTCATAAGCATAAACCTCCCTGTAACTATTTTTCTAATCGAATCCTCTTTCACTCATTTTTCGTCATTCTTTCGTATACTATAAGCTATCTTACCATAGGAGGTGAGAGAAATCAATATTTTTACAAACATACGTTCTTTTTCTATATCGATATATCGTTCTATTTTCATTCATATAAAAAATATTTGTATCTTATTTACTCATTCACTTATCTCTTATTTTTTATCATAAATTTTAAGACTATAAATGCTAACAAAAAAATCCATCCACATAGGCGTAAAATATCCTCAACCACCTCTCCATATAATTCTCCTACAACAAGGCTTCCTAAAAGCAATACAATGGATATAATACCTAATATCACTAATACTATATTTTTCATCTCACTCACCCTTCCCAAAGTACATAAAAATTTTTTATTTTATAAGTAAGATTATTGTTCTTCCACTAATTCCATTTTCTATATATCATCAATATTGATAATAACTATCTTGTCAGAACTAATCATAATGGAATGCTCCTCATAAAACTGATCATTAAAATATCCGATTATTTTTTGACCATTTGTAAATGTGACTTTTACTTTCTTATCGTACATATCATAATACTGATCATGAAATTCTTCACTTGTCATGCTGCTCCCCCTATCCATTGTTTACTAACTTTATTATACTATTTTCTTACAAAGTCCCCACATCTTTTTATACCCCTTTCTTCCTACCACATTCTACCCAATATTTACTAGGATTTCTTTGCGTGGTATAGTAAAGAACGACAAATAATATTTTAACAAAGGAGTAAAGGTATGTTTTTTGTGTATGCAATATTTTTTATTGTAAGTTTTGGGGCATCTATGATTGGAGCAATTTAATGTTTCCCACTTGCTTTTATTTGGCATGATCTTATGTGGAATTTTAGGCGCTATGGCGGGACGGGCAATTAACAAAAAGATTGATGATGCCATTGTGGATAAGCTATTTATTTTATTAATGGGAGTTATTATTTTAATTAATGTCTATAATACTTTCAAATATTTAGGGTAACGATTTTAATTTCAAATTATAGGAATTATTAGAATATATTCCATCGTTTATATTAACGCAAAAAGTAGGTGAAGAATAAACATTCAACACCTACTTTTGTTGCTTTCTTTCATCATTCTGTTACAAGAAAATACCATTTAACATTGCTACTATCATCATCTGCTACTTGCACACAGATAGCTCCGTTATCTTCTGATGCTTCTTGGATTCCTAAATATAAACCACTCCATCTGTTTTTAATCTTATATTGTCCTGAATCATCCGCAATGATTTCCCACATCTGATTCCAACCGCCATTATCATCATATTGAATGCAAGGATCTCCTTCTTTTGTTGATAACCCTTTTATATCCAATACTTTTCCACTATGCTTATTAATAATTTTATAATAGTTTCCTTCTACTTTTTCAAAGTACCATTTTTGACTATCCCATTTTCCATAAGAATATTGCTCTATATTGGCTAAATTTTCCACAGAACCTGCTGATACATTCAACGCCTTACCTGTATTATAGTTTTGAATTTCAAAACTGCATTCACTATCTAAAAATTTAGGTTCTGTCTTAAAAGCATCCAAAGCCGACGTAAATTGTAGAACATTTTCCCTTAGAACCTTCGTTGCTCCTAATGGGTATCCATCTGGTAAAACAGACGAATTGGCTTCTGGTTCCCAATAAAATACACCAATCGCCTTGTTATTTGCCACTGTTTTTAGTGCATTTAATTCCTGTCTTAAAAGCGTATAAGTTCCTACCGGATCCGTTTCATAATCTCCAGTTTCACAAATCATAACCTGTTTTCCATATTTTGTTGCCATCTGATTTAGATTATAAGTCATATTTTCTATTTCATTTGCTCCCATCCAATATGGATAATAAGACATTCCAATAATATCTGTTTTTCCTTGGCATTGTGTAAGAAAATTACTGAAAAACCATTCAAAATGCTCTATCCCTCCACCATGTGTCAAATGTGTTACTACTTGGCTATTAGGACTCACTGCTTTTACTGCATCATATCCACTATTTAAGTATTTTGTTAGTTGCTCAAACCCATTTGTTGTAGCCCCAGTTGGAAAGAGCATTCCATGACTTACTTCATTTCCTATTTGAACCCATTCTGGATATATATTTTCATTTTTCAGTTGAGTCATAATGTACTCTGTGTAATCATATACATATTTTTCCAACTCTGCACTTGTAACACCTTCCCACTGTTCTGGAACATCTTGAATAGAAGGATCAGCAAAATGATCACTATAATGAAATACTAAAAGTATCTTCATCCCTAACTCATTGGCTCGTTTCGCAGTATAAAGCAACCCTTTTGTATCAACATATCCTAACTTACATACGGTTCCATCTGGTTTTATCCATGTAAAATCAGATGGAGGATTCACAAAAACTCGCAATCTTACCGCTGTTATGCCTTTTTCTTTTAGTAATACCAATGGATCTGTGATCTGTCCATTT
Source organism: Candidatus Scybalomonas excrementigallinarum (assembly GCA_018710905.1). Taxonomy (GTDB): domain Bacteria; phylum Bacillota; class Clostridia; order Lachnospirales; family Lachnospiraceae; genus Scybalomonas; species Scybalomonas excrementigallinarum. The sequence continues at coordinate 4,898 of DVIZ01000139.1, forward strand.
TCATCCGCCCATGCTATTCCCTCTTTTTCTAACTGACTTACCCATCCAATATCTGCTCCTTTAATGAGTTCATCACCTGCATATACTTCATGATATCCTGAAAAAATAAAAATACCAAAAAACATTAAAATACAAAAAATCCCCACTTTTACATATCTCATACGCTTCCTCCCACTTTCATATGGACAACTGCTGTCTTACAACTTTCAGCCTCCACTTCCACTTGAATCATTCCTTGTTCTTTTCCTGCACGCACCACTGCTAACGCATAGCCATCATACGTTTCGCATTCCACACTATCATAGCGTTCCTCTGAACTTGGATTTGCATTGCCAAGTGCCATCAAACCCCCTACCCCTTTTACCTTTACAGCTATCTTCTTCTTGATTTCCCGATTGATAACCCCATTCTTATCTCTTAGCTTTATCATAATAAAAGCAAGGTCTTCTCCATTCGCCTTTAATTCCAATCCATCGGTTTCCAAATCTAATTCCACTTCTTGGTTTGCAGTAAACAGTGAAAAACTCTCCTCCTCTTTTCCTTTGCGATAAGAAATTGCTCGAAGCTCCCCAGCCTCATATACTGTTTCATAACAAACCGTATAGCTATTCTGCTCTCCTGCTGGTTTTCTTCCTAAGCTCCGTCCATTCAAAAACAGCTCTACTTCTTCTGCATCAGAATAAACATACACCCTTGCTGGTTTCCCTTCATATCCTGTCCATGTCCAGCTTTCAATGGTATCCTTATCCATCCAAGGAGTTTTTGAATGCTCTAATCCATATCGATTCACTCTTTCTACGGCAATATAAGGCTGTTTTCTCAATCCGTATACAATTTCTCTCAAATAGCTGATGGGGCGTCTGCATCCTATTAAATCAATATCCCCTATATAAGCAGTCCTCTCTGGATATACACTTGAAAAGTTAGCTGTTCCATCATAGTGGAAAATACCACATCCTGCTTCTCCAAGATAATCATATCCTGTCCATGTAAAATCTCCCAGCACATGCGGATTCCTCTTAACGATACTCCAAAGTCTAACAATATCCGCTGGATAGGTTTCCGTACCTACAACTGTCTTATTTGGGTGCAGTTCTTTTTCCATCTCATGTCGCCCTGTCAGATAATTTAGCCCTATCACATCACAAGTGGACGCACAGCCTTCTAATGCCTCAGAGAGCAATGGATGTTTGGAAAAGTAATCTCCCTTTTCCCCTTCCATCAAACTCATAAAACTGTTTAAAGCATTACTTCCTTCTCCATTGCCTTGTTTCGAAGCATTGGAAGTTCCAAATTTCTCTGCCATCTCCTTCATAATCGGACGAAGTCGATATCCTGCTGCCATCAGACCATTCAGTCCATTGGTTGTATAACGAGTGGAATCAAGTTCATGAAATTTACTGCATATTTTTCGATTCCAATAAGCTCCTGCCTCTGAACCAGCTTCTTGTATTTCATTTCCCGCAGAATACAAAATAACACATGGATGGTTATAGTCTTTTGCCACCATTTTTTCTACCACATCTTCCCAACAGGTTTCAAATTGAGAGGCGAAGTCATACGGATTCTTATGTACTGTCCACATATCACTGAGCTCATCCATGACAAGAACGCCATACTTATCACACGCATTTAAAAATGCCTTACTCATAGGGTGATGGGAACTTCTTACACTATTAAATCCAGCCTCCTTTAGCTGACGACACCTTCTCTCCTCTGCCTTTTTTAAAGTAGTAGCTCCTAAAATTCCATTATCATGATGGATACAACTTCCACGTAATTTTATCTCTCTTCCATTGATGCGTACACCATGTTTTGCATCAATGGTCAGAGTACGAATACCAAACTTCTCCACTGTCTTATCCAAGATCTCCTCATGAGAAAGGATAACCACTTCACACTCGTAAAGTTCTGGAGAATCACAACTCCATAACTCTGGTTGCTCAATACAAAAAGAATGATAGGTATTTCCTTTTTCCTTTGGATAAAAAACGATAGTCTGTTGATCCTGTGCAACGCATTTCCCTTTTCTCAATATGTTCACTTGAACCTGAAACTTTTCTCTTTTACAAGAAATGCTTTTTATGTTTGTTTCCACTTGCACAATGGCGGATTCCCTTGATGCCATAACCGTTTGAATACGCAATCCATCTGTCTGTAAATGAATTCGTTCCCCGACCATCAACTTAACATCTCTATAAATTCCACTGCCTGTATACCACCGACTATTTGGCATCATAGAGTTATCCGCAATAACTTTAATCGTATTTTCAACACCATAGTTTAACCATGGATTCAGCAAAACATAGAAATTAGAATATCCATATAAATTTCTTAAAACAAAAGCTCCATTGATATAAACTTCTGCCGTCTGATAGACCCCTTCAAACTCCAAAGTCACTTCTTTTTCTTCCCACTCTTTTGGTGCTACAAATGTTTTTTGATAACAATATCTTCCTCCTGGATAAAATCCAGTTTGTGCTCCATTTGGCGTATCCGGTGTCCGCTCTTCATAAATCATAGCATCATATGGTAAATGCACCTCTTTTGCTTCTGCTTTTCCCATATAAGCATTCAAAGCTAAATTGCCATCCTCTTTTAATACCTGCCACTGATCATTAAAGTTCTCTCGAATCATGCCTTTTCTCCTTCTATATGTATCCTATCCCATTCTCTATTTGCTTTTTCTACCTTCATAAAATAGAGCAAGATAATTAAAATCAATCCAAAAATAACTGGTACCACTGCGTATAAAACAAAAATCATGTTGATGGCACTTGCAGTCTGAACGGCTGCCATTCCATCAAATCCTCCTACTTCTAACATCCATCCTAAAATAGCAGTTCCAACTCCACCACCGATTTTTACACCGATGGAAGAACAACTAAACATGACACCGTCAATTCTCTTTCTTTGAGTTCTCCATGTATAATCGCTAGTTTCTGCAACAAAAGCATTTAATGTTCCAACGAGTGGACCACCTGCCATATTTCGTAAAAACGCAAAAATAAGCATAAGCATTAAATTTTTATTGAGTGCAGCTAATATAAATCCAATTCCCATAATGAAAGAAAGAATACGAGTGATGAGATTTAATTTCCACATACTTCCACACTTTTTCACTAAGGCTGGGGTAAAGGAAAGAATTAACATAACAGGAATCAAACTGACTAAAGAAAACGTTCCTAGCAACGCTGGATCTCCCATATAGTAAGTCATAAAATAAACGCCCACTCCTTGGGTAATTCCACTATAAATATAATTGACAAGATATATTAATAAAATGGTAATAAAATAAGGATTTTTAACAAGCAGTCGAAAAGATTCCATATAGCCAATTTTTTGTGCATCTTCTCCCTTTTTTTCTACTCCATTTTCATCTATGATCTCATCTGGCACTTCTTTTACCATTAAAACACTAAAGGTATTAACAACAAGGGAAATAATCGAATAAATAAGAGCAACGGTTCCCCATCCTTTTGCACCACCGCCAAATTTCTCCACCAATCCCATTGTATTATAAGCAATTACTAGGGTTGTAAACGTTGCGAATATAAAACGAATAGAACCTAGTTGCACTCTCTCTTTTGAATTTTTTGTGATCTTTGCAGATAACGCTGCATAAGAGATACTATTTACCGTAAAGAAAATCGCATTATATGCCGTATAAAATACAAAGAAATACACATACTGCATCGTTTTTCCCATATCTGGTATACAAAAAGATAACAACAGTGTAATGGATACCCCTATCTGTCCATACAGCATCCATGGGCGTGCCTTCCCCATTTTACTTTTCGTTCGATCCATGATAGTTCCGAATATGACATCGGTAAAACCGTCAAATATCTTGGATATCATCATTAAAGTACCAATAATTAAACTATTAAGCCCGATGGTATTGGTCAAATAAATCATAATAAAACTGGACATTAATCCATATCCACAATTGGCAGCCATATCCCCCGAACCATACGCAACCTTTTGATACCACTTTAAATACTTCTTTTCCTCCATATGAAGTCCCTCCATTTCTTTACATTTTCAGCATTTTTATGTATACTAAGTTATATAATAAATAAATATTAGCAAATATGCACAATTTAAACAATGTCATAAATATGGGATTCCCACTCATTTTTGTATCATATATGTGAATATTTATTTTTATTGGAGGGGACAAAGTGGAAAAGAAACTAACAACTACTCATAATAATTCAAATTTCGTCACTGGAAATATTATACAAATACATAACACCAACGCTCATTTCAGTTCCTATATGGATCTACTGGTGCCAATTCAACTCACACTGGAATACTGTCGTGGTGCAGAGGAAGGGGATTTTCTCAATATTCTCATGCTTTCTCCCAAAGAAACACTCTTTTACCGATATGATACAGGTACTTCCCTAAATAAATTCAATACACGCTCGCCTCACAGGCATAACTTTTATGAACTTATGATTGTATTAAATGGAGAAGTTTATCAACAAATAGAAGGAAAAGATTACTTATATACCACAGGCAGTTGCTGCCTTATTAATCGAAATATTGTTCATCGTGAGAAATTTATAGGAGAAGGGAAACTGCTTTTTATTGGACTTTCCATAGATTTTATCAATCAGATATTTAAAGAAGAACAAGACTATTTTTTTCATAATCACTATTTAAAAGAAAATTTTGCTTTTCATTTTATGAAGGAAAATATTCAAACTTCGGAACAAAAGAACTATCTGGATTTTTTTCCTTCCTATCAAAATCAAAATAGCGTGGAAAAACTACATCTTCTATCCGATCTCTTATTAAACCAGATGTTATATCCAAAGCTGGGAAGCACTTATGCAGTAAAAAATACAATCTGTGAACTGTTCCATTACTTGAATACGGAATCCTTATTCCATATTACCCCAGTGCAACTAAAAACCCGAGCAGACTATTTGTTATTTTCTCGCATTTCTCAACTTTTGGAAGATACAAACGGGTGTTTAACACGTTCTGATCTTGAGCAATTATTAAATTATAGCGGAAATTATCTCAACAGCATCTCAAAAAAATATGCGGGGGTATCACTATATGAATATGGACTAACTTTTCGTTTAAAAAAGGCTTCTCAACTTTTAGCCACCACCAATTCTTCCATTGCATCTATTTGTTCAGAACTCGGCTTCTCCAATCGGACACATTTTTATCAACTGTTTGAAAAGGAATATGGTCTTACACCAGGGGACTTTCGAAATAAAAGAAAGGCAACTCTTTAACAAGTTGCCTTTTTGGAATAGAATTTCCATTCTCAAATCGTTTCATTCATTGTTATATTCCTCTGAGTAAACGGCTTTCCCTATGATCTTATCCAATGGCTTAAATAATAATAAGCAGACAATCACATTGCCAATGCAGTGTGGAATATCATAGATAATGAAAAATACCTTTTTTCTAAGATGAATGGTATATAAAATGATAACTGACACTCCAACGGCTAAAGCACGTTGGGTCCTTATGTACATTCACTTCCAAATATACTCGAAAGTATATAAGACTAATGAGTTTCCACAAGACTTTCACTATCAAAGACACCTTTGTATCTATTAACGATAATATTAGGCTCGTGTCAAAACCTTTTTAT
>DVIZ01000140.1 GCA_018710905.1 Candidatus Scybalomonas excrementigallinarum
TTTCCCCATTGCGACCTGCGCATCGTTCGCACGTAGTGCTTTTTTATATTATAGGATGACTCGCCTTGCGAGGAATCCTATAACATAAAAAAAGGGACACCAAAAAACGCTTTTCTCTATTTTTTGACATCCCTTTCTTTGTTATGAATTTCTCTTACCGATCATCTATTTTATTTTCTCTGTTACCTCAGCCATTTTAGAAACATCTCCAATTAAAATTGCCCCTTTTAACTGGTTATTTACATAATAGTATTTCTCATACTGCTTTCTTGCATCATCTTTTATTTCCATTGTTCGATAAGCAAGTTGAGGATTTTTCCCATTATCTCCAATTGCATAAAGAGCCGTATTCATTCCATGGAAAGAAAGACCTAATGATGGCACTTGATATTCCACTTGATCTCCTGTCGCATTGGCACCAGCTGTTTTTCCTTGTTCAGAAGCCTCTGGCCAAATTGCATAATTCATACCTTCATACTGGGCACAATCACCGCAAGCATAAATATCCGCAATATTTGTTTCCATCTTTTCATTGACTACAATAGCACGATCCACTTCGATTCCTGCTTCTTTTGCAATAGCTGTATTCGCACGAACTCCTGCAGATATAATCACTAAATCTGCTGGGAATACCGTTCCATCAGAAAGTTTGACACCTTCTACATGAGTATCTCCTTCAATGGATTCAATCTGTACTCCTGTATGAATTTCAATGCCTTCTTTCTTGGCAATCGCCTCTAACATCTGACCTGCTGTTTCATCAATCTGTCTTCCCATAAGCTGTGGTGCTAACTCAAGAACCGTCACTTCACATTTTGACTTTTTAAACTCCCAAGCAGCTTCTAAGCCTAAGACACCACCACCGATAACAACTACATTTTTTATAGTTGGAAGAAGTGCTCCAATTTTTTGAATATCGGCTACTTTACGAATTGCAATTACTTCTTCTTTTTCTGCTCCTTGAATTGGTGGAATAAAGCATTCAGAACCAAGTGCATAAATCAATTTATGATATTGAAGTTTCATATCGCCATCTAAAACGATCATTTTTTCTTCTGTATCAATTTTTGTAACATTTTTACCTAAAATTGTTATAATCTCATTTTCTTCATACCAATTTTTATCATGAACTGCAATTTGATCTGGTGATAAACCTGCTAACATGGATTTTGTAAGCATTGGACGATTATAAGTGAGCACTTCTTCATTGGAAATCATAACAATTCTTGCTGCCTTATTTCTCGCTCGAATTGCCTCTGCTGCCGAAAGACCTGCAATACCATTTCCAAGAATTACAAATGCTTCACTTGTATCTCTTCTAAAGGTTACTTCATCTTCCTCTACTTCTACAAAGTTTTCTTTACCTACACCACAAACTGGGCAAACTTCAAGGGAAGAATCAAAAATCTCACCACAAACGAGACATTTTACAAGTTTTCTTGGTCCTTTTACTTTTCTTGGATTTTCTTTTTCAAGCACTTGGCATCCAAAATTATATCCAAATTCAAAGGCATTCATTAAATCCACTTCACTTGGTTTAAAACGCACACGGAATCCTTCGTCATTTACCTTCATTTCCAGTTGTTTTAAACGTTCAATAAGATGTGGAACTGCTTCTCCACTCCAGCCATAACTTCCGAACGCACTGGCGTATTTTCCACCATGAACTCCTGAAAACATAGAAGTTGTCACATCCCAAATTGGTTTTAAAGCCTCACATAAAATGGTTGGACTTCCTAGTAAAATACCATCTGCAAATCCAATCTCTTCCATAACTTTTGCCATATCGGCTTCTACTAAATCATAGCTTCTTACATCGATTTTTCCGCTTTCACGAATTCCTTCTGCAATCTTTTCCGCTAATTGTCCTGTGTATCCATAAGCACTTACATAAGGAATGATAACGGTTTTTTCTTTATTTGGATTGATAACCGTACACCATTCTTCATAAATTTTCATTAATTCCTCAATTTTTGTGTCGAGAACTGGACCATGTCCTGTGCAGATCATATCGATTTCTAGTTCTTTTACACGATGTAAAGCAGTTAACATAAATGGTTTAAATGGTCCTAAAATATTGTCAAAATAATATTTTGTAGCACGCATATAACCTTCTTCGTCTGTCACTTTGCTTCTTAAAATTCCATGGAATCCATAATGAGAACCAAAAGAATCACAAGTAACAAGCACTTTATCTTCTTCTATATAAGTGAACATTGTATCTGGCCAATGAAGATTTGGAACATGCATAAAACGAAGTGTTTTATCTCCAATTTTCATCCTCTGATCATCTTTTACTGGAATACTATAAAAATCGCGATTCACAATTTGTTTTAAGAATCCAATTGCACAGCTTGTTGCAAGAATTTTCATATTCGGATTTAAATCAAGCAACATTTCAATACTTCCTGCATGATCTGGCTCTGTATGTTCTACTACAAGATAATCAATATTTTTTATATCCGTAATGGATTTTAATTCTTCTAAATATTCATCAAAAAATTTTGCCTTGGCTGTTTCAAATAAAATTGTCTTATCACCTGTTTTTAATATGTAAGAATTATAAGTTGTCCCAAATTCTGTATACATAATAATATCAAATACACGAAGTGTATCATCGACAATTCCAGTCCAATAAAAATCCTTTTTTAACTCTAATGTTTGCATAATAAACCTTCCTCCTAAAACCTTCACTTGGTGTATCTCTTCATTATAGATTGTCGTTTTTTTAACACAACATATGCCACCTTCTCTACTTAATACACCCTATATATTGTACTACACTTTCCCATTTCCAACAAGAGCTTTTTATTTTTTTTTTACTCTTTTTTTCTTACTTTTTCTTCTTGCGTATTTGGAAACTTTAAGAAATATAGATATAGCTCTACGATTGTTTGATAAAGTTCTTCTGGAATTTCACTTCCTAACTCTAACTGGGCGAGAATAGTCGCTAGTGAATTATCTTCATAAACTGGTACTCCTGCTTCCACAGCTGTCTCAACTATTTTCTCTGCTAAATGTCCTTTTCCCGCTGCCACAATCACAGGAGCTTGATTTTTCTCCATATCGTACTTTAAAGCAACTGCTTTTTGATTTAATACTTTATTAAACTCTGACATGAATTCCGTTCTTCCTTTCATATAATTTTTGAAATACTTTTATGATATCTTGCTCCTTCTCTCCATAGGATACATGAAACCTTTGAATCGAAAGGTTATTTTTTTCTAAAATGGATAACACTTCATCCTGTATTTTTTTATCTTCCCCTTGTAACTGTTTTGGACAAAGAAGTTCAGCCCAAATGCTATTATTTCTATAAAGCAAAATAGTATGAATATCTCCCAAATCTTCCATAGAAAACTTTAATAATAGTCTAATCTGTCTCTCTTTTGCCTGTCCCCCATTCCCTAATTCATCTGGATCGATCCAAAGCTCGGATACCATTTTTCTCCCAAACATTTCAACAGGTATCATAACGTGAACAAGAGGCATATAAACACTTTCATTTAATAAAAAAGAATGCATAAGCGACTCAAATATGTGTCGGTTTTCCATTCCTCCTGCACCTTTTGCCCCTTCACTTAATATCGAAAAAAATTGAGCTTGCATCTGCCCTAATGGTTCTTCTTCCTTTTCACATAAAAGAGAAAACAA
>DVIZ01000141.1 GCA_018710905.1 Candidatus Scybalomonas excrementigallinarum
TCTTCCTTGGAATACTCATCTTTCCTTTCTCTTAGATACTTTGGAACATAAACGGCTTGATAGCATCGTTCTATCTCTTTTAAATCGTATTTCTTTTGTATCCCTTCTATTAAAGATGGTTCATTTACAAATAACAAGTCACAACTTTTTAATGGCTCTAATAAGCGTTTTGCGACTTCTTCTTTTTCTGCTTTTAACATATAGTAATATCCTTCTTTATGGGTAAACAAAACATCATTTCCTTCTTTTTTTACAATCGTAACTTGCTGATTCTTTAATCCAGAAAGAAACCATATGTTCAAAATAAAGTTTTTCTTTAATTGCTCAATAAGCTCTTTTTCATCAAATTCCATTATTTTATCTCCATTCTAGCAATCCTTATCTTTCATTTAAATGAGCAATTTATTTTATGATACCGCTCTTTATAATTGTAATCTCATCGGTGTATACACAATCCCTTTATAAGAAGTTTGTTTTTCTATATCCTGAAATCCAATATGATGGTAGAAAGCAACAGCATATGGTGATGCATTTAGCGTTACTTCCGTTGCCCCTCGTTTCTTTAATTCTTTTAACACTCTCTCAAATAGCTTTCTTCCAACTCCTCTTCTATGATAAATGCCTTTTACAAAAGCACAAGAAATTGTATGATTATTAGAAATTGATAAAACACCTACAAGTTGTTCTTTTATGTAAGCACCATACACGGTTTCCCTTCCCGCTTTTATTTTATCTCGAAACCTCTCACCGCAAATAAACTGTTGATAAAACGTTTCTTTTCCCTCTTCTGTATAGTCTTTTGCTACAAATTCTTGAAATACCTCCCAAATAAGGGCTAATACTTCTTCTACTCTATCACGAGCTACTTCTTTTATTTGAATCTTTTCTTCCATATTGCCTCCCCTTCAAACTATTTTGAATGGGAATGAATAAAAAATCCATTCCCGCTCATTTTCACACAAATTATTTTTATTGTAACATAATTCCTATCACTCATCAAATATAGGTGTCCCTATGATAAAAAAAGAGTAGAAAACAGGTATCGCTTCTGCTCTCTACTCTTTTCCTTGTAACCTCTTTGATTTTTACGTAATTTTTATTCTGTTACTGTTTCTATTACCTCTGGCACTTCTAATGTAATTTTACCAAGTTTTCCAGAGCGGTAATCATCTAATAAAATCATTCCTGCTTTATCGATATCGTATTCTCCACCTTTTTGCTTACAATTACGACTTTCTGCAATCTGATCTAAAATAATAAGGCGATCGGCTGTCTCATCCACTTGATAACGATCCGCCAAAATCCCTTTATAGTCTTTTACTAAAAATTCAATCAGTTCAATTGCCATTTCTGTTGTATTTAAAATTTCTTCTTTAATCGAACCGATTAGGGCAAGTCGTAATCCAACAAGCTGATCTTCAAATTTTGGCCAAAGAATCCCTGGTGTATCTAAAAGTTCTACGTTTTTATTTAACTTAATCCACTGTTTTCCTTTTGTCACCCCTGGTTTATTTCCAGTTTTCGCACAGGCTTTTCCTGCAAATGAGTTAATAAATGTGGATTTTCCAACGTTAGGAATTCCAACGATCATTGCACGAATCGGACGATTTAAAATTCCACGCTTTCGATCTCGTTCGATTTTTTCCTTACACGCTTCTTGAATTAATCCTTGAATTCCTTTTACCCCTGTGCCTGTTTTTGAATTGATTTTGGCTACCGCAAAACCTTTACTCTTAAAATATTCTGCCCATAGCTCTGTCTTCTTTGGATCGGCTAAATCTGTTTTATTTAAAAGAATTAAACGATATTTATTGCGAGCAAGATCATCAATATCTGGATTTTTACTGCTAAATGGAATTCTTGCATCCACAAGTTCGATCACGATATCAATCAACTTAATGTTTTCTTGCATCATTCGTTTTGCTTTGGTCATATGACCAGGATACCACTGAAAATTCATCTTCTATTCCTCTTCTCTTTCTTTTAAAAAATAGCTCTTATTTTCTTTATTTATTATTTAATCAATCTTCCCAATAATATTTTCCCCTGCAATATTACCAATATTGGCAGAACGAGAATCCTCACTATTATTTGCATTATCCCCCATAACAAAATATTCATTTTCTCCAAGCTCAATCGGATCTTGTGCTAATCCTGCTGTTACAATTTTATCTTTAAAGGGAGTTCCTTTTAATTTCTTTCCATTAATATAAACGCTTCCATCCGTAATTTGAACGGTTTCCCCTGGAAGTCCAATAATGCGTTTAATATAAAAATGACTATTATTATTTTTATTTGTCTCAAATACTACTACATCAAACCGTTCTGGATCTTTAAAATGATACATCAGTTTATGCACAAACACAAGCTGTCCATTTTTTAACGTCGGTTTCATGGATTCTCCTGTCATATAGGTGGTCTGTACAACATAATTGACAACTCCAAAAGCAAGTCCAATGGCAATGATAATCATAGCAATCCAAGAAAGAATTTTTGTAATAATTTTTCTTCTTTTTCTATGCTTTGTATTAAACTGCATAAGAAATCCTCCTTTCTCCTTGATACCATATTGGGATGACAAACATCGTTTTTAACTCGTTGCCTTCACGTAACGAAAACAGGGCAAGTATACTACTTGCCCCGCTAATCTTCAAAACTATTATTTTGTGATTAATTCTTTAACTTTAGCCGCTTTACCTACTCTATCTCTTAAGTAGTTTAATTTAGCTCTTCTTACTTTACCACGTCTAACAACTTCAATTTTGTCAACGATTGGGGAGTGTAATGGCCAAGTTTTTTCTACACCGATTCCGTTAGAGCTTTTTCTAACTGTGAAAGTTTCACGAGCTCCACCGTTCTGGCGTTTTAATACAACACCTTCGAAAACCTGAATTCTTTCACGGTTTCCTTCTTTTACTTTTGCATGTACTCTTACAGTGTCTCCTACGCGGAATTCTGTAACTTCTGCTTTTAACTGTGCATTTTCAATGTTTCTAATAATATCGTTCATGTGTGAACCTCCTTATAATCTTAGACGTTCTTAATACTCTCTGTAGCAGAGGACCGTCTCATTTTTCACAACTATTATAATCTATCATTTTTCTTCCAATTTTGCAAGCACTTT